>CAJXVN010000001.1 GCA_913060775.1 uncultured Gammaproteobacteria bacterium
CGAGATGTAGAGAGGTCTCGTGGGCTCGGAGATGTGTATAAGAGACAGCCCACATTGACCCCATTCAGAGCACCGTCCGGCGAACAACATCCCCGATGAACAGCAAAACCAAAAACAAAACGCCCGATAACCGCATTGCCGTCAACCGCCGGGCGCGTCACGACTATTTTATCGAAGAAACCTACGAGGCCGGCATGGTTCTCCAGGGGTGGGAAGTAAAAAGCCTGCGCACCGGCCACGCCCAGCTACAGGAGAGTTACATCATCCTGCGCGACGGCGAAGCCTTTCTGTTTGGCTCCCACATTCCACCGCTCACCACCGCCTCCACCCACGTCACCACCGATCCCCTGCGCACCCGTAAACTGCTCCTCAACCGGCGCGAACTGAGCCAGCTGGTTGGCCTGGTAGACCGCAAGGGCTACACCATCGTGCCGCTCGACCTGCACTGGAAACGCGGCCGCGCCAAGCTCACCATCGGCCTGGCCAAAGGCAAACAGGGTCACGACAAACGCGCCGACCAGAAAAAGAAAGACTGGCAGCGGGAAAAAAGTCGCATTCTCAAAACCTCTCACCGCTAATCGCCCACCGTTAACCGCGCAACCGCGATTCAATTGCGCTTATAATCCGCGAACTAACCGCCGACCATCGCGGTCAGAGATAGCGTGACATTAATTTCCACTTCCACCACTCAACAGGGGGCGACACGGCATTCGACGTGGGTTACAAAACCTTAGGTGCATGCCGAGGTGCAGAGTACCTCGTAAATCCATCTGCAAAACTATAGTTGCCAACGACGACAACTACGCACTCGCCGCCTAAGAAACGGTAGATTGCCATCTGACTGGAGCCGTGCTTGTGCGTCCAGGTTTCAACAGCCCGAGGCCTTAAAACCAAGGGTTGTGGCGAAACACTCAGGTGTCATCTCTCACAAGATCGCGATGAAGCTTGTTCGGGGTGGATTCGTTAAAAACTTACCGAAATCGCCGCAGTACGCGCCACGTTAGCCGGGCAGTACGCGGTTAAAAATAATAGGCCGACTAAGCATGTAGAGCCGAAGGCAGAGGACTTGCGGACGCGGGTTCGACTCCCGCCGCCTCCACCAATAAAGAAACCCTGCCACGTTAGTGGCGGGGTTTTTTATTGGGCGGATACATCGTGAGTGGAACACAACAGCGCCGGGTGGCGCACAGGATGTGCGTCTGTCGCGAAGGACAGGAAGTCCGAGAGCGACGCGGACTAACAAACGCCACCAAAAATTCTTCCAGTCCCATCCCCTCGCGGTGGCTTTTTTATTTTTTATTGACCGAATATAGAAACTCGCTTAACGCGGCCAGACAGATTCGCATCAATGCACGCATACAACACAGCACAAAGAGAAAGTAAGACCGAAACATTAACAATCTGGCCTCAGCTATGGCCGTGAGTTATCACAAGCCACTTTATTAAATACCAGGTGTTATATTTCGCCTGCCTTCCTTTGCAATATAAGCCACAAGGCCCTATACCAATCGACGAGTTTGACTATGAACAAACACCAAGCTCTCCAGTTACTCGCCCGTAGCAAACCTGAGCTACAAACTCGATTCGGCGTGACCCGGCTGGCGCTATTCGGCTCCACCGCCCGAAACACAGCGACCAGCGATAGCGACGTCGATATTCTTGTCGCCTTCGATGGCCCCGCCACCTCCAAACGATATTTCGGTGTGCAGTTTTTCCTGGAAGACCTGTTTGGCTGCCCCGTCGACCTGGTTACAGAAAAAGCCCTAAGAAAAGAATTACGCCCTTATATTGAAGAAGAGCGGGTCAGTGTCTGATTCTAGTAAACGCGAATGGCGGTTCTATCTCAAAGACATGACCGACTTTGCTAATAAAGTACTCGCCTACACAGCAGATATGAACCAGGCTAATTTCGTGGCCAGCGGACTCACCTACGATGCCACCCTGCGCAACCTGGAATTAATTGGCGAAGCCGCTACTCATATCCCTGACGGGTTTCGAAAAGACCACCCTGAGATTCCGTGGCGAATGATCATCGCCACCCGTAATCAACTGATTCATAGTTATCTGGGCATCGACAACGACACGCTCTGGAGCATTATTCAGGATGACATACCCGATTTACTCTCCTTACTAAAATCCGTGCAAGACGAGGCCCCCTGATAAACCTCAACCACGCCAAAGCCCTCAGGCCCAGTCTCTCACAAGATCGCGATGAAGCTTATTCGGGGTGGATTCGTTAAAAACTTACCGAAATCGCCGCAGTACGCGGTTAAAAATAATAGGCCGACTAAGCATGTAGAGCCGAAGGCAGAGGACTTGCGGACGCGGGTTCGACTCCCGCCGCCCCACCAATTAAAAAAGCCACCCTCGCGGTGGCTTTTTTAATTTTTACTGGCCGGGAACAAAAACCCGTATAACGCGGTCAGACAGATTCGCATGGATGCACAAACTGCTGCACAGGCCAAGGATGGCCGATTTTTATTAAGTCGCTTCCATCAATAAAAAGCCCCGCCAGCTGAATGACGGGGCTTTTTATTGGGCGAATGCATCGTGAATCGAACACACCAACGTCCGGTGGCATACACGGCCTGGGCCTGGGCTCGAGATCAACACCATCATCGAATCGCGAGCAGCCTCAACAGTTTACTAGCGCGCGGCAACCAACAGCTTAGCCATTTTCCTTCGCTTCATGGACGAGTCAATACACATGATCATGACTGCCAATGTCCACCAGAATAATATCGCTATCGTGAATCACAAACTCCAAAACGATGCGATAACTCTTATTGATTGACACCGACGACAAACCGCTGAGCTGGCCCCGCAAACTATGCAGACGTAACGAAGAGTGGTACGGATTGAGCTCTAACAGCTCCAGCGTTTTTTCATATTGCCTGATTATCTGCGGCTGCTTTTTCAAAAACTTCCTGGCGCGACGCACATAACTATCGGTGTAAATCAGCCGATAAGGCATCGTTCAGTCATTACCTTTCACACGTTGCATGTGTTCGGCCACCGTCTCGGTGGTGTAACGACCAGCCGCGTAATCCGCTTTAGCCTCGGCCACGGCCGTGGCCAGCTCCAGCTCTCGCAGATGATTATATTTTTCAATATCCATCACCACAAAGCGGTGCCGCCCACGCACTGAGATCACCAGTTCGTCATCGTGCTTCAGCGCTTCTTCAACCGCTGAAACGCCACGGGTCTTAAGTTCGTTGGCAGTGAGTGTGTTCATGCTGGCTTACCCTACTATTAAAAAGTCTCTAAATAGTACTCTTGACCGCACGGTTAAGGAAGTGACTGCACCAACTTAATCCTGATGTAGAAAATCTCAAACCCTTACTAAAACGTAGCAATCAGCCAATCCAGGTCCAAGAAAACGAAACCCATCCAGCCCAGCCCTCAACTTGCTTCGTAACTCTTGGTTATTAATGCCTTAACCTGGTCCAGCTCAGTAGCCGACCGCACGTTCAGTTCAAAATCACCGGTACCCCAGTGGCCAATTTTGCGAACATCACGACTAAAGCCATCATCCTTCGCCTGTTCAGCGGGCAGCTTTAAATAAACCAGCAACCGGGGATCTTTCTGAACCGGCAAAACCACGATTGAAACGAAGTTTTTAATACGCTTAAACGCCGTATAGAGTTTTAACTCCTTGCGCTGCACCTCGTCTCCCAATTGCTCCGTAAAATCACATAACTCATCAAACAGCGCCCTTAACTCAGCCGAAGCATCCACCAACCGCTCAGCCTGAGATTTATCAGAGTTACTTTTATTTCCGCCATTCCTTGACGGCTTTTTAGTCACCGCCCCGCCAAAACTGCCAACCGGCACAGCCGCACTCTGCGCATTGACCAGTTCCAGCAACAGCAGTTGATCGCCAAAATAGCGGTAACGCATCAACTCAATATTTCGATTAATCTGCTGCACCGCGTGCTCATCGTATTTATTGAAATCAGCGGCAATACAAATTAATCGCGTACCCGCCCACTCAATTGCTTCCGCGGCGGCTTCGTCGAGTTGCTTCATCACCAATAGCTGGAACTCGGCCTGGTGGTCCAACAACCAGTCGAGGTAGAACAGCCCCTGATTAATCACATTTTCGTTACTGGAACGTTTGTACTCGATAATTACCGGGCAGCCATTCTCATCCAGCCCCAACGAATCGATTCGCCCCTTATGGGTTTTACCCGTGCTGTACTCACTCGCCAGTATCCGCACCCCGAGAAAACCCAGCATGTCATTTTCGATCTGCGCCTGTAGATCGCGTTCCAGCGTTGCAACACTGCCGGTTAGCTCCGTAACTCCAGCGGCCGTCAGCGAAAACAATTTAATGTCACTCATGCAAGCCCTGCCCTGTCATTTAAAGAATCCAGTAAACCCATCCTTATGAACCGGGTCCGGCATCGGCAGGCTAAGCGACCAACCATCACACCAAGCCTTCTTCCTATCAGATCGATCCCGTAATCAAACCAGACTGAACTCCCTCTAGCGCCTCAAAAATGCCCTCAATCACATTCTCTTTACCGCCGAACAGCGAATCCGGGCCTCCGGCGTGCAGGTTACTAAATGGCGCTTCATACAGCGCGGACGCCGTCATCACACCCCGCGCAGTGAGTTGATCAATAATCATTTCAACAAAGCGGATCTGCTGCGCGGTAAGCGCCTCATCCGTAAGAAATTCAGCAAAGGCCGCCTGGGCGGCGGCACGATCCATCCCGACCATTCCCCGCACAAAATGGGCCAGCGACGGTGACTCGCTGCGCGCTATCAATCCGGCAAGCAGCTTTTCCCCATCATTCTCACCAATCTCCACCAGCGTCGCTTCCAGCCCCTGCAGATCAGTCGTGGTCAGTGGCTGATTATTTCGCAGCCGGTGAATCACCAGATGATCCAGATGGCTGTTGAGGTAACTTTTCACTTTCTTTTCATACTGCACGCCAGTCATCTGCGGCATATAGTCGCCTTCTTCCTCGCGTGTGCCCCTGAATTCATCCTCAAAATCGGTGTAAACGATGTGACGTTTCCGTTTATCCAGAAAGATCACCAGCTCCCGCAACCGCAACCGCAGCTCTTCAAGCCCTGCAAGATCAAGCCCCTCCCAAAACCCGCTGTCCTGCAACGCCACCAAATACTCGAGCTGCGCCTTCACCACCGGGATTGAACTCTTCTCCTCCAGCAACATGGCAATTTCGATCACCCGCCTGCGATGCTTTTCAAACAGCCTCACGTCATCTTCAACCAGCGCCAACTGCATCCGTAGCGCGGTCAGATCAAACAGCCGCGACTCAATATCATCCGCCTCTGACTCGCTCGGCAGCCCGGCAACCTCCCGTTGCAGCGTGAGCCGATCATTATCACTAAGCGAGTCCCACGCCGATCGCCGCTGAAAATGCTCCACGGCCTGCAGGTGCAGACGAACAATAAAATTTTCCCGGTTCATCGCCGCCACTTCGTCATGCAGTCCGGTAATCAATGACTCAGCCAGCCCCTCATCCGGGTCCAGGGCGGGCGTCACCTGCAAATGCCCCAGCAGCTCAGTCCGTGCACGAAACAACCGCGCACCCAGCGCCACACCATCACCGCCTTCAATACCCTTCGGATTCTCACGGAAAAAATCGAAATTACAGCAGAAGTCGAAGATGCGAAAATCCAGCTTATCCTCGCCCGGCCCATATAAATCCGGGCAGAGCCGCGTACCGCGGCCGATCATCTGCCAGAATTTAATCTTCGAATAGACCGGTTTAAAAAACACCAGATTAGCCACCTCCGGCACGTCGATGCCCGTGTCCAGCATGTCTATCGAGATAGCGATGTGCGGCGCCTTATCCTTTTGCGAAAAGTCATCAAGAATACTCTGAGCATAGGTCGCCTTGTGGGAGATGATCCTCGCAAAATGACCCGCATGCTGTGGGTAGTGGTGGTTAAAGCGCTGCTCAATAAACTCAGCATGATCCTGATTACGAGCAAACAATATCGTCTTCGCTAGCCGGTCGCCGCCCTCCACCCGATGACCATGCTCCATCAGGTATTGCAGCACCCGGTCCACCGTGTCCTCATTAAAAAGCCAGCCGTTAACAGCCGCCGCATTTACCTTGTCGGGCAGGCCGTTTTCACCGGCATCATCACCCCAGTCCAGGCTCTCCCATTGCGCCTTCTCCTCATCGCTAAGGCTGTCGTAGTCAATCCCCTCGCGGGGGAATTTAAGATCAACCTGCTCGGCCCGCGGCGGCACCAGAAAACCATCCGCCACGGCAGTTTCCAGCTCATAGGCATCCGTCGGCACACCCGGTTCCAGATCAAACAGATCATAGGTGTTTTTATCCACCTGCTCCCGTGGGGTAGCAGTCAGTCCCACCAGCAACGAATCGAAATACCGAAAAATCGCGCCATAGCGTTGATAAACCGAGCGGTGCGCCTCATCAATCACAATCAGATCAAAATGCCCCACCCCAAAGCGCGCTTCATCACCACTGGGACTCGCCTGGGTCTGATCAATCAACCCCATCATGGTTGGATAGGTAGACACATAAACCCGGCCCGACTGATCTTTCTCGGTCACCAAATTCACCGGGCTTGATTCCGGCAAATGGGTTTTAAACGCCCCCACCGCCTGATTCACCAGCGACACCCGATCCGCCAGAAACAGCGCCCGCTTTACCCAGCCCGCCCGCTGCAACCGGTCCACCAACGCAATCGCCGTGCGGGTTTTACCGGTGCCGGTGGCCATCACCAGCAGCGCCTTACGTCGTGACTGGGCAAACTGCTCGCCAATACTGCCAATTGCCCGTTTCTGGTAGTAGCGCCCGGCAATCTCGGCCTTAACCGGGACCCCATCCAGCACACTGCGCTGCGTTCGCCGCAGCATCAAGGTCGTCAGTTCTTCTTTTTTGTAAAAACCAGCCACCCGACGCGGCGGATAGACCAGATCATCCCAGATTCGGGTTTCATAACCGTTGGTGTAGAAAATAATCGGTCGCTGACCATTCATCTGCTCCAGGCAATCCGCGTAGAGCTTGGCCTGCTGCTGACCCACCGCCGGGTCAACCGTGGTCTTCTTCGCCTCTACCACCGCCAGTGGCTTACCGTCATCGCCCCAGAGCACATAATCCACATAACCGATGCCCTTGTTATTGGGCATGCCGGTCACTTCGTACTCACGATCACGGGCCTGATCCAGCGGCCAGCCCGCCCGCCGTAGATCAATATCAATCAGATAATGCCGGGTTTGCGCTTCCGAATAATCGTGGCTGTCCGGCTGCTGCTCAGCAGATGCGCGCACCGCTGCCAACTCATCCCGCAGTGCCTGCAACTGCGCGTCAACCTGGTCCCGCTCCTGCTGCTGTTTCAGCGCCTCCTTATTCTGCTCGGCAAGTTGCTGCTCCAGCGCCGCCAACGCCTGCCGGGGCACCAGCTCGGCGCTGGCCTCCGGCCTTTTTAAGCGGTCATCCCGCCACCCGGCCCCATCGCGAGATGCCCGGGGGGTATAAGTGCGGGTCAGCCAGTAGCAAATATGGTGCAGTTCCTTAACCACCTGCAATGCGTCATGTTCACTCACCGGCCGCTGATCATGCACCGCCTGGTTACCCACCTTCTGAATCAACCGCGCCTTCTGGAACAGCGCCTCCGGCAACAGGTTTTGCAAACTCGGTTCGTGCAGCAGCGCACCCAGGCCACGGTCATAAGGCATGCGCAAACTACTGTCGTGGCGATAAAGCCAGTGCAGAATCGCCTCCAGCGTAAAGCGGCTATGAAAACAGGCCGCCCGCGGATCGGCCAGTAGGTGGCCCTCTGCCTTCGTCGCAGCTTCTGCAACGGTGCCAAACTCGGTGGGCAGAAAAGCAAAATTGCTCATACCAATAAACTCAGAAGTGGAAGGGCCGCATCATGCGCCCGTAATCGAGTCGGGGGGAATTTCCCATCCTGGTAGAAAACCGCCTTTGAAGGCTCCAGATTTGTTTCGAACCTTATAAACACCCAGTAACCCGTCAGGCGTTTATAACGAAGCTGAATAGTAAGAACAAACGTTTTTGAGGTTAATCAATGACTATCAAACACATTTGACATTAACCAACGCGGAATTATTAACAACAAACCTCTTTGTGGTTAATCAAAGAAGATTAAACCGAGTTGACGTTAACTAAAATTGAATGAGCAACCACAAAGGTGATTGAGGTTTACCGATGAGCATCAAACCTACTGGTCACAGACCAATACCGTTCAATCAAGGACAACACCGGCCCGCTTAGTGCTATGCGTCGCCAACACGGCTCCGGCTCAAAGTTCGCCGTTAAAGGCGCGCTGCTGCAAGGCGGCGAACAGGGTGTCGAGTTCCGCCAGATGGGCGCGCTGGCTGACCTTCTGCTCCTCGACGGATTCGACGATGGCTGCAAAGTCGTGTTGGAGATCGAGGGAAGGCACCGGAATCGGAATTTTTTTGACATCTCCTAGATTAATGCCCTTCACTGCGATTCCCTTTGTTCGCCTAGCCATGTGTTGCTGCAAACCCTGCGTAGAGAGGCATTGCATTACATAAGTCGCATTAGCGGCGGCAAGGGCAAGTCTCGCGGTATCTTGAGTAATATTGGTACCGGAGGCTCCGGGCGGCACTATAGCCATCCGGCCGACGTGGCCCCTGATTGACATGATTAAGTCCCCATCGATAAGCTGAGAACGCTTGTATTGACTCGCTATTGCTGGAGTAGTTCGTCGAAGCTGTTCCGTTAAAACTTTCTCGTTTTTGATGTCAACGACGCGCACGTATGGAATACCATCTTTGGTATCTGGGCCGGGCTTAAGAATTCCGTAGGTAATTGGCCGATCTTTCTGAATAAGTCCCTGTAGTGCTTTCACCTCCCACCCCATCGGATTGGTGACGGGGTCACCGAACATATCGAGGAAGGTGGATTGGAGCAGGGTATCTAGCTGGGCGAGGGCGTCGCGGCGCCTGGCCCGCAGCTTGTCCGCCGCATCCAGAATCCCCGCAATCCGCTTCTGCTCGGCGAGGGGCGGGAGGGGGAACTCAATTTGGCGGAATATTTCCTTGGGAATCGTTCGACGACGATTAGTCGTGCCCCTCATTTTGGCGGCATAAATTGTGCGAGCGGTTGGTGATCTGAGAACTCGCTCAAAGAACTGCCTATCCAGTTCGTGCTGCCCAGTGGCCTCCCAAATGTCATAGGCAGGGCTGACGGCAGCAGCTTCATAACGCTGCTGGAATCCGAGAACGCCTTCATCAATGGGGAAGCCGACTACGAGATTCCCGCTGCGCACGACTTTGTATGTTGAGATATCACTGCTCGCGATGCGCTTCTTGAACTTCTCATGCTGATCGACTAACCCATCACGCATTGTGATAGACATGACGGGAAGATCACGTCGTTCGACAAGTTCTCTTGGGGCGAGTCTCAATATCTCACCGAATGGCACCATGGGCCAGCTCATCCCAACAATCCCGCCAACTCCTCACGCCCCTTTGCAATTTCCAACTCCAACCCCGCCAACCGTTCCAATATCACCTTTGGCGGATCGTACTCCACCGCTTCGTAGACCACTTCTTTATAGCGGTTGATGGAGAGGTCGTAATCGTTCTCGCGAATCTCGTCACTGGACACGCAGAAGGACTGCTCGGTGCGCTCTCTACCCAGTTCCGTGTTTTGAGTATCGTCTTCCCGATTCAATCGATGCCAGCGGCTGAGAATATCCGGGAGATCATTGTTATCCGGTTGCGGTGCGCGTTTGTCGTCCAGGGAAAAGCCATCGGCCTGCATGTCGTAAAACCAGACATGGTCGGTGCCGCCGGAGTTGGTTTTGGTGAACAACAGAATGGCGGTGGAGACCCCGGCATAGGGCCTGAAAACGCCAGAGGGCATGGAGATGATGGCGTCGAGCTTCTGCTCGTCGATGAGCATTTTACGCAGGGCTTTGTGCGCTTTGCTGGAGCCGAACAGCACGCCGTCGGGCACGATGACAGCGGCGCGGCCGCCGGATTGGAGCAGACGCAAAAACAGTGCGAGAAACAGCAGTTCGGTCTTTTTGGTTTTAACCACCTGTAGCAGGTCTTTGGCGGTGGATTCGTAATCGAGGCTGCCGGCAAAGGGCGGGTTGGCAAGGATAAGGGAGTATTTCTCAGCGTCGTTAGCGGTCGCCATGTCGGTGAGGGCGTCAGCGGGCTGGACACCTACTCCCTCGGCCAGTGAATCCTTGTAGCGGATGTCCGGGTTCTCGACCCCGTGCAGCAACATGTTCATGCTGCCGATGCGCAACATGGTGTTGTCAAAGTCGTAGCCGTGGAAGGTGTGGTCGTTGAAGCGGCGGCGGGCGGTGGCGTCTTTATAAATAGCGTCGCTATGGTGGTCGTGCAGGTATTCGGAGGCGGCGATAAGAAACCCGGCGGTGCCGCAGGCGGGGTCGCAGATGACGTCCTGCGGTGTGGGCGCGGTCATGTCGACCATTAATTTGATGATGTGGCGCGGGGTACGGAACTGGCCGTTCTGCCCGGCGCTGGCAATTTTGCCGAGCATGTATTCGTAAAGATCACCCTTGGTGTCGCGGTCGGCCATGTCGATGCTGTCGAGCTGGTCGACGACGTTGGCCAGTACCCGGGCGGTGGGCATCATGAACAGGGCATCTTTCATGTGGTGGGTATAGGTGGATTCTTCGCCGCCGCCGTCGTCGTCGCCGCCGCCGTCGTCGCCGTCGCCGTTGTTGCCAAGCGATTTAATAAAGGGGAACACCTGATCGCGCATGGTCTCAAACATCTGCTCCGGCGCCAGCTCTTTAAACCGTGACCAGCGCAGGTGGTCCTGATCAGCAGTGAACACCGGCTCTTCAATGGCCAGGCCAGTGCGGTTGGCTTTGGCCTCTTTCAGGGTATGTAGCTCGTCGAGCCGTTTGATAAACAGCAGGTAGGTGAGCTGCTCGATAACGGAAAGGGGGTTAGAGATACCGCCAGACCACATGGTGTCCCAGATACGGTCGACTTTGGATTTGATTTCGCCGGTGATCATGTTTGCTCGAATGTTATTGTTGATAAAAAATCAGGATCGCAGTGTAGCCGCTGGCCCGACGGGTGCAGCAACTTAAATGAGAAGGAAAGGTTAACCATGGCTGTTTATGGCGTGGATGGTTGTCGGACAGGCTGGTTTTTTGTAAGAGCTGATGGCAATCATTTAGATTTCGGCGTGGTTAGTCAGCTTAAAGAGCTGGTTAATGAGGCCCCCGATGATTCAACGGTATTGATCGATATCCCGATTGGCCTGCACGACCAGTCCGGCGGACCCCGCCTGTGTGATCGCGATGCCAGGAAACTGCTGGGGCATCCACGTGGATCGAGTGTGTTCCCGGCACCAATACGAGCGATCTTGAACGAACCTACCCATGCATCCGCCACGGCCAAAAGTCGCGAGCTGACAGGCCGAGGCATCAGCCAGCAGTCATTTGCAATCATACCGAAAATAAAAGAAATTGATGACCTGCTCGCGAGTAACCTGCGAGCAAGGCAAATGCTCCGGGAAGTTCATCCAGAACTCTGCTTCTGGGGGTTTAATCACCGCCAACCGATGCGTAACCGCAAAAAGGTGCGGGCTGGGCATGAAGAGCGGCTAGAAGTACTTAGCCGTGTATTGCCAGGCGCAGACGAACTGTATGCCAATGCATTGCAGCGGTTTTTGCGTAAGCAAGTTGCGCGGGACGACATCCTCGATGCGCTGGTCGCCGTTGCCACTGTGGTCCAGCCTGGCAGTCGCCTGCAAACCCTGCCCGAACGACCCGAGATAGATTCCTGCGGACTGGCAATGGAGATGGTTTACGTGGCATTGGCGAACTAACCGCCCTGGCGGTGAAGAACCAGGCCGCTCTGCTAATGAATCCGGCCCAAAATAATGATCTATCCCAGAAATCCCGCCGGCAAAATCATTAATAATAGGCCCCTGCCGCGATCGCCCCTGCCTGGCGACTCAATTCTTTACCCGAACAGGAACTGAATCAATGAATTCTGAACCCTCCGCCCGCTCACTGGAGCTAAAAAGCCGCCTGCAGGATTTTATGGATGAGCATATCTACCCGGCGGAGACGGCGTTTAACGAGCACATGGCCACCACGGATAACATCTGGGCGCCGCCACCGCTGCTGACGGAGCTGAAGGCTAAAGCTAAAGCAGCGGGGCTGTGGAATCTGTTTTTGCCCGCGGACCATTACGAGGAGGGACTCAGTAATGTGGACTATGCACCGCTGGCGGAGGTGATGGGCCGGGTACTCTGGGCACCGCAGGTGTTTAACTGCAATGCCCCGGATACCGGCAACATGGAGGTGCTGATCAAATACGGTACCGAGGCGCAGAAAAAGCAGTGGCTCGAGCCGCTGCTAGCCGGGGAAATTCGCTCAGCCTTTGCGATGACGGAACCGGACGTGGCCAGCTCTGACGCCACCAACGTGGAGTGTTCGATTGTCCGCGACGCGGATGAGTACGTGATAAATGGCCGCAAGTGGTTTATCAGCGGCATTAAGCACGAGATCTGCGAAATCATGATTTTGATGGGTAAAACCGACCCGGACAACGCCAACCGCCACCAGCAGCAGTCGCAAATTCTGGTGCCTAAAGACACCCCCGGCGTCACGGTGGTACGGCCCCTGACCACGCTTGGTTACCACGGTGCCCCACTGGGAGAAGGAGAGATTCTGTTTGAAGACGTGCGCGTACCGGCGGAGAACCTGATTCTCGGTGAAGGTCGAGGGTTTGAGATTGCCCAGGGCCGGTTAGGACCGGGCCGAATCCATCATTGCATGCGTCTGATTGGCTGCGCCCAGCGGGCGCTGGAGCTGATGAGCAAACGGGCCGACCAGCGCACCACCTTCGGCCAGAAGCTGAGTAAGAACCAGTCGGTGCGCGAAGACCTGGCCCAGTCTTATTGTGACGTGGAGCAGGCGCGGTTATTGACCTTGATGGCCGCCGAGAAGATCGACCGCGAAGGCGCGAAAGAGGCGCGGGACCTGATTGCGGCGATTAAGATTGTCACCCCATCGATGGCGGCACGGGTGATTGACCGGGCGATTCAGATCCACGGGGCCGGTGGTCTGACGGAGGATTATTTTCTTGCCGAAGCCTACAATTACGCCCGCCAGATTCGCTTTGCTGACGGTCCGGATCAGGTACACATGATGTCTCTGGGTCGCTCGCTGGTTAAGCAGTACGCCGAATAATTTCGAATAACGATCAAAACCACCATGACTGAATCTTCCAACGACCTCCCCATCGACACGCTTGGCCCCTACCTGGCCGAGCGCATTGATGATTTTGGCACCCTGCTGAGCGCGGAGAAATTTTCCGACGGCCAGTCCAACCCCACTTTTCGACTGGTCACCGACCGCAATCAATTTGTGCTGCGGCGCAAACCGGCAGGTCCGGTGCTGCCATCGGCCCACGCGGTGGATCGCGAATACCGAGTGATGTCGGCCCTGGCAGACACGGCGGTGCCGGTGCCCAGAATGCGCCTGCTCTGCGAGGACGAATCGGTCATCGGCACGATCTTTTTTGTGATGGATTTTGTCGACGGCGAGATTCATTTCGATGCCCAGCTCAAAGCCATTAATGATCCGGCGCGGCGCGGCGCCATCTACGACCAGATGAACCAGGTGCTGGCGGACCTGCACAGCGTGGACCTGGCGGCGGTGGGCCTGATTGATTACGGCCGTCCCGGCAACTATTTTGAGCGCCAGCTGAGCCGCTGGTCCAAACAGTATCGCGCCTCAGAAACCGAAGAGATTGCCGCCATGGAACAGCTGATGGCATGGCTACCCGATAACATGCCGCTGGATGATGGCCGGATAAGCCTGATCCACGGCGATTATCGGCTCGATAACATGATATTTGCCACTGGCGGATCAGAGGTGATCGCACTACTGGACTGGGAGCTCTCCACCCTGGGCCATCCGTTCTCTGACCTTGCCTACCAGTGCATGCAACTGCGCGGACCCAACGATCCGGCGCTGGGTAACCTGAGTGGACTCGGCGGCCTGGACCGCGCCGCACTGGGCATTCCCAGCGAAGAGGAGTACGTGGCCCGCTACTGCGAACGCATGGGTATTAGCGACATCGCCGACTGGCCGTTTTACCTGGCGTTCGGCTTTTTCCGCTTTGCGGCCATTTTGCAGGGCATTATGAAACGCTATCAGGAAGGCAGCGCCTCCAGCACCCAGGCGCTGACCTACGGAAAAATGGCGCGGCCGATGGCCGAGCTGGCGATTGACTACCTCAACAGCGAGCAACGCCTGTAACACCGGCCCCGAATAGCCAGACCACCTTCACAGCGGAAACCTCAACATAATGGACGCGGACCAACAGCCACCCCTTGCGGGCCTGAAAGTAATCGACTGCTCGCGGGTGCTCGCCGGGCCCTACTGCGCCACCCTGCTGGGCCTGATGGGGGCAGAGGTAATCAAAGTTGAGGCTCCCAGCGGTGACGAAGGCCGGGTGTGGCCGCCACACCAGGGTGAAATGGGCAGCAGCTTTCTGGCGCTAAACCTGAACAAGCGTGGTCTGGTGTTAAACCTGAAAAAACCCGAAGCGGTTGAGGTGTTTAAAGACCTGGTGCGCGACGCTGACGTGCTGGTCGAAAACTTTAAGACTGGCGAGATGGAGGCCTTTGGCCTCGACTGGCCTACCCTGCAGGCACTGAATCCCAAACTCGTCTACACCAGCATCTCCGCCTTTGGTCGCGTCGGTCCTAAAGCCAAGGACCCTGGCTACGAAGCGCTGGTGCAGGCCTACTCCGGCGCCATGGCCATTACCGGTTCCGCCGGCGGCGAACCGGTGCGCAGCGGCGTCTCCTTCCTCGATATGGGCACTGGACTGATGTCGGCCATGGGTACATTGGCCGCACTGCTGCGCCGGGGCACCACCGGCAAGGGTGGCAAGGTCGAGGCATCGCTACTTGGCAGTTCCATGGGGTTGATGGCCAATGGTGTGGCTAATTACCTGCTCCACAACTCACAACCGGCGCGCATGGGCACCGCCCACCCGCAACTGGTCCCCTACCAGGCATTCCCGACTCGCGACGGTTTCCTGTTCGTCGCCGGCGGCAACCAGGGCCTGTGGGAAAGACTCTGCCGAACCCTCGATGCCGAAGCATTACTCAGCGACGAGCGGTTCAGCAGCAATCAGCAACGGGTGAATAACCGGGAAGCCTGCGTGGAAGCAGTCACCAACCTGTTTGCCAACTGCGACACCGAGCCACTGCGCGTGAAACTCCGCGAGGCCCGAGTCCCCTGCACACCGGTCAACGACTATGCGGCAGTAATGGCCGATGGCCAGGTCGATGCCCTCGGCGTCATCGTCAGCGGCGAAGACCCGGACTATGGCGAGTTTAAAGTGCCCGGCCTGCCGTTTTCGATCAGCGACTACCAGCCCGCCCCGCCGAAAACTGCGCCGCGGGTGGGCGAACACACGCGAGAAGTGTTGCTGGAGATCGGTTATTCCGAAGAGAAAATTGACCGGTTAAATGAGGTGGGGGCGCTGGGGTAGTAGGTGGGGTGTGCCGAGCAGGTCGCGCCTTTGTAGGAGCGACTTTAGTCGCGACCTGGGCTAGCCGGACACGCCTAACTATCCTGGCTGCTATCCAACCAAAACCGACCAACTAATTAAACCAACGGTGTTCGGTTAAGAAGAAATTAAGCAGGAATAGCGGTGGCTAACGACACCGACTAATCGCGACTGAAGTCGCTCCTACAGGTAAACCGGCGCTTTTGTAGGAGCGACTTTAGTCGCGACCCATATTCGCAGAACACACCTAACTATCCAGGCTGCTATCCAGCCAAACCGCATCCCAAAGCGGGTAGTCTCCCAAACTTTCCACGAGTCCGGCCCGCAGGGGATTAGCGACCAGATAGCGGGCGGCGGCTCTCAGGTCTTCATCATCACGGATACCGTGATCGTAATAACCGGGTTGCCAAACGGATGAAACGCCCAGCCGCTGTAGGGCGCGGGCGCTGCTGCCTTTCAATCGGCGGACGACTTCGGCCAGGTCGAGCGTTTCACCCAGGGTAAATAGCCAGTGAAGATGGTCCGGCATCACTACGAAAGCCAGGGAATCGACCGCCCCCGTTTTATGGAGTCCGCGCAGGTTTGAGATCAACACTCTGGCGAGGATAAAGTCTGTGAAGAGAGGTCGACGATCTTTAGTGACCGTGGTGATTACGTAGGCACGACCGGGGATGGAGACTCGGCCTTTGCGGAGGGCGGACTGGCCGGGAGGTTTGGGAAAGCGCTGCTGGCTCATCTCTCCTCCTGTTTTATTTAATCACCGTGAGAAGGTCGCGACTGAAGTCGCTCCTACAAAAGCCTCGAAGCCCTGCCGTAGGAGCGACTTTAGTCGCTACCTTCTTAACGGCACCCCCGATATTTTATGGACAAACCTACTCGCCCAAAGAGATCAACTAATCACGGACATTATCGTTGGGACTGATCGCGACTGAAGTCGCTCCTACAAAAAACCTCGAGGTCCTACCCGTAGGAGCGACTTTAGTCGCGACCTTCGTAACGGCACCCCCGATATTTTTTGGACAACCCTACTCGCCCAAATAGATCAACTATCCAACGACATTCTCATAGGGACTGATCGCGACTGAAGTCGCTCCTACAAAAACCCGCGTCCCTTTAACGAAACCGTGCGACCTGGGCCTGGGCGGCGTTGCGCAACATAATGGAATCGGCGCCGATCAGCATAAAGCTGGCGCCTAACTCCCGGTATCGAGCCGCCTGGGCGGGATCACCACAAAACACGCCGGCGGCTTTGCCGCTGGCGGCTATTTTTGTGAGGGCCTGTTCAACGGCCTCGACGACCACCGGATGACCCGGTTGACCCAGATAACCCAGCGCAGCGGCCAGATCCGCGGGGCCGACGAATACGCCATCAACGCCGTCAACGGCTGCGATATCGTCCAGTGCCTCAAGCCCGGCAACACTCTCGATCTGTAACACCAGGCAGAGTTCCTGCTCGGCGTTAGCCACGTAATCATCCACCGCGTACCAGCGAGCGGCTCGGGCCATGCCCGCACCGACACCACGGATACCGTTAACGGGGTAGCGAATAGCCTCCACTAGCGCTTGGGCCTGCTGGCCACTCTCTACCATTGGCACCAGCAGTGACTGAACGCCAATGTCGAGTAGTCGTTTGATCATGCTCTCACTATGATCGGCTGGGCGCACCACTGGACTGACATCGTAGGCGGCCAGGGCCTGCAGTTGACCGAGTACGGAACGCAGATCATTAGGACCGTGTTCGGCGTCGATCAACAACCAGTCAAAATCAGTGCTGGCCATTACTTCGGCGCAGTAGGGATCGGCCAGCGCTACAAAAGCACCTAGCTGATCACTGCGCTCAGCGAGTGCCTGTTTGAAATGATTCTTTGGGTGAGGGAGTGCCATGCAAATTAGCCCAGATCAAACAAAGCGAAAACCCATACTGCCGAGTTCGCCGTAATCGAGATGAAAGGTGTCACCGGCTCGCACCGGTACTGGCCGGGTAAAGGAGCCACAGAGAATCACCTGTCCGGGCTCCAGATCGATACCGTGTTTGGCAAACCGTCGCGCCAGCCAGACAATGCCGTTGGCCGGGTGGTTAAGCACCCCTCCGGCCAGGCCGGTCTCTTCGATCACGCCGTTGCGGGAGAGCATGGCCCCCACCCAACGCAGGTCAACCGAGTCCGGCGGCACCGGACGGCCACCGGCAATAATCCCCGCACAGGCGGCATTGTCGGCGATGGTATCGGTGACCTGACGGCCCTTGCCGGTTTCCGGATCAATGCGATGTGTACGGGCGTCGATTAACTCCACCGCCGGGCTGACGTACTCGGTGGCACGCAGCACGTCGGTGACGGTAACGTTTTCGCCACTGAGGCGATCACCGAGATAGAACGCCAGCTCTACCTCGACCATCGGCACAATAAACCGATCAACCGATATATCGCTGCCCTCTGCAAACACCTGATCATCAAACAGGGTGCCGTAGTCGGGCTCCGTGAGGTTGAACATCTGCTGCATGGCGCGGGAGGTAAGGCCAATTTTTCGGCCAACCACGCGCCGCCCCTCGGCAAGCTTCAGGGCGGTCCACTGCTGCTGAATGGCGTAACCATCGTCGATGGTCATGCCCGGATGGGCCAGCCCAAGCTGGCCCATCGGTTCAACGTTTTTTTCAGCCTGATGCAGCGCCTGGGCGGCGGCCTCTATGGTTGACTGGTCGAGCATGAAAACTCCTTAACCCCAGTGTTCCCGCAGGGCTGGCAGCATGGCGTCCCAACGCTGGGTCTGTGCCCAGTGACCACAACGGTCAAGCACGTGCAGTTCGGCATTTTTCAAATGCTCAAGGAAGTAGAGGCTGGTTTCCAGCGGCACAATTCGGTCCTGCCGACCGTGGAAAATAGCAAACTCATGGGGCATCCGCGCCAGTGCAGAAGGCGGAATAATCAGGTCGTTCATGCCCTCTTTCATGGTGCGGATCAGCACCTGTTGAACGGCTTCTACGTCCGGGTGGGTCGCCAGGCCAAAACGGGTTTGCACAATATCTTCCAGCTCGGGTACCAGGGTCGGATCATAGACAAAGCTGTGCATCATTTCGCGGTAGCGGTTGATCCGCGGATCGTTGTAGAAATTCAGCAGCCGGCGCATTTCGGTGGTGGTGGTCATGGGCGCGCCAATCGCCCCCATGATGGCCACTTTGTCAAAACGATCCGGCTCTTCCATGGTCAGATGAAAAGAGAGCGCGCCGCCCATGGAGTTACCCAGCATGTGCGATTTTTCAATGTTCAGCTCATCGAGAATGCCGATGGTCTGCTCCACCCGATGACCGATCCAGCCGCTGATGTGCTGAGGCATTTTTTCGGGTATTTCGGACTGCCCAAAACCAATCAAGTCAGGGGCGATCACGTAGTAGTCTTCGGCCAGATCCGGCATGCAGCGGGTCCAGTTAGAAGCAGCACTCGCACCCGGTCCGGCACCGTGCATCAGAATCGCCGCGGGTTTGGAAGGATCGCCGCAGAGCAAGGTATGACTGGTCAGGCCACCGGCTTTTAGTTTCTTTTCGATGATTTCATGAGCCATTGTTTATTTCTCCGCAATTTACGTTAAGTTTTAGTTAAGGAAGCTTTGATCCAATTAGTGGGTTTACGCTGCCTGAAAACTGAGTGTCATTTGGGTATCACGACCGGTAGCACCTCACAAGTGCCAGCCGCCTATCATAGCGAACTGGACCACGAGAATCTTAATAAATCATGCATATTTTGCTCGTAGAAGATGACATGGCGCTGGCCTCTTCCCTGCAGCAGGCGCTGAAAAAACAGCATTACGCGGTCAATATCACGGCCAGCGGTATGGCTGCTGTGGATACGATTAATACCGATACGCCGGACATTGTCATCCTCGATCTGGGGCTACCGGATATGGATGGCCTGGAGGTGATGAGCCGCGTCCGGAAAGGACACCCCACGTTGCCGGTACTGGTATTGACCGCCCGGGACCATTTGGATGACCGCATCGCCGGACTCGACGGCGGCGCCGATGATTACCTACCCAAGCCATTTGCCATGGCCGAGCTGTTTGCGCGATTGCGGGTATTAGAGCGGCGGCAAACCACCGCCAAAACCGCAAAGATTGTTGTGGGGCCGATCACCCTGGATATTAATCACGATAGCGTTGAGGTTAATGGCAGAGAACTTGACCTGCCGCGCCAGGAGTACCGGTTGTTAAAAAGCCTGCTTGAGAACGCCGGCCGAGTGCAAACCCGCAACGCGCTGGAGGCCCGTCTATATAGTTGGGGAGAAGAGGTGGCCAGCAACGCGCTGGAGGTTCATATTCACCACCTGCGAAAAAAACTGGGCGCGGATTTGATCACCACGGTTCGCGGGGTTGGCTACAAAATTGACGCGCCCGCCCACTGAACCCTGTCGGCTTAAGCCATGCACTCCATCCGCATTTATCTGATTGCTGTCGTCCTGGCGACTGTCACCCTGTTTAATTTCATCGCAGCCCTGCGTGGGTATCAGTCGAGCCTGGTGGAGGCAGAACTACTGTTTGATAGCCAGTTGCTGGATAGCGCCCGCATCATCGCGAACATCGACCCCAAACCTACCGCTAAAACTGTTAACCCAACTGGCGACATCGCCTTTCAGATCTGGCATGACGGTCAGCTACTGCTGTCCTCGTCGAATGCCCCAGGGGCCGCCATTGGCCCACTCGCACCCGGTTTTGACCATAGCAATTTTGGCGGTTACCGCTGGCGCACCCTGGCCTATTACGAACCCAGCCGCAACAACTGGATTCTGGTGGCCCAGCGAACAGACCTGCGCTATGCCCTGGCTGAAAATGTCGTACTGGAATCTATTTCGCCCATTTTGATTGGCCTGCCGCTAGTGGCACTGTTGATCTGGATGCTTATCACTCGAGGACTAAAACCGTTGCGCCAGCTGGCCGATGGGCTGGGTAGCAAACAACCGGATGACCTCAGCCCGCTGGCAATCAACGCCCCATGGCTGGAAATCGACCAGATAGTGAAGTCATCGAATACGTTACTGGCGCGACTGGAAACCTCGTTACTACGGGAAAGACGGTTTGCCTCCGATGCGGCCCATGAACTACGAACCCCCATCAGCGCGCTTAAGGTCCAGCTCTATAACCTTCGTGATGAACTGCCGCCAGAGGATGAAAACATCACCCAGCTGACCGCCACTGCTGAACGGCTGGAAAATATTGTGGAACAGATTCTCGACCTCTACCGAAACTCCTCAGACCAGTATCACGCGGCCTTTACCGATATCAATCTAGCAGCACTGATTCAGCAGGCAATGGCCAATGCCCACGCCGATTTTGATCGTAAAAACCAGTCTCTCGAATTCGACGGGGATTCCTGCTTCATCCGTGGGGACCACTTCGCACTCACCACCCTGGTACAAAACCTGCTCAGCAACGCCAATAAATACACCCCGGCGGGTGGAGAGGTAAGGGTCGCCCTGAAATTCGACGATGACACGGCGACCGTGACGGTGGAGGACTCGGGGCCTGGTATTCCGGCTGAACTGCGGCACGCAGTCTTTGACCGGTTCTACCGGGCCGGCGGCGACCGCCATGCCTCCAAGCAACCAGGGTCTGGTCTGGGTCTGGCCATCGTCAAAGTCATCGCCGATTTACACAGCGCATCGATAGCAATAACCGATTCGACATTTGCAACCGGAGCCGCCTTTCATGTCACGCTTCCACGTAACTCATTCGGTACGCCTGATAACTCGACGATTCCAAAACCCGCATGATCCAGATGAATAATCAGACCACCACTCCAGGCACAAAAGCGGCGATTAGAGCCGGCATGAAGGCGCCGTTTAAGCTCGCAAGGTTAATGGCGGCCAGCGCGCTACTAACCGTTTCGTCCACGTTACTGGCGGCCACCCCTATCGTGGAAATTCTGATTCGCGATCATCTATTTCAGCCAGCACAGATCACCCTTCCTGCAAACACCAAAGTAAAACTGATAGTCATTAATCAGGACCCGACGCCGGAAGAGTTCGAAAGCTACGAACTGAATAGAGAAAAAGTCATTGCTGGAAACAGCAAGGCGGTGATTTTTGTTGGCCCGTTACCGCCCGGCCGCTATCCGTTTTTTGGGGAGTTTTACCCAAAAACTGCCCAGGGGGTGGTGATCGTTGAATAGCCACCGCGCACTCACAACCTCGGCGTCAACAGCATGCTGATCAATTCTGTGATCCTGGTGCTGCAGGAAACCCTTGAGGCGGCCCTGCTCATTAGTGTGCTGCTGAGCATCTGCTATCAGCGCCGCCTCTCGGTCACCTGGCTGCTGCCTGGAGTAATCGGTGGTATCGCTTTTTCAATCCTCTACGCAACCAATATGGGAAGCGTCTCCGCCTGGTTTGATTACGCGGGACAGGAGGTCATCAACGCCCTGTTACAGACGGGCATAGCCCTGTTTATTCTGGCCTACGCCTGGGTAGTCTTTATGCTTCCCGAGTCGGCTTTAAGGACACACCGAGACTCGCCACAAGTGGCACGTCATACTCCGTTGGTCGTCGCAGCCAGCGCCGCTGCCATGGTTGTCCTGGCCATTACCCGGGAGGGGTCTGAGGTTTATCTCTACATCAGCGGTTTTTTCCTGAGTGGTTCCCACCTGCCCAGCGTTCTGGCGGGCGGGGCACTGGGCTTTGGCATTGGGTTAAGCCTGGGCACTCTGCTGTTCTTCGCCCTTGGCAGCGACCAGGGACGCTGGCGACGGCAATGCAGCGCCCTGTTGCTGGCGCTGTTTGCGGGAAATATGCTCTCACAATCGGTGCTGCAACTTACCCAGGCCGACTGGATCACTGCCTCCAGTGCCTGCTGGGACACCTCCGCCTGGCTGTCAGAACAGTCCGTCACCGGCAAGCTCATGTATGCCGCTCTGGGGTATGAAGCGACGCCATCAGCCCAGCAGGTTGCTGCCCACCTGACCGGTACCCTGCTGGTTCTGGGGCTTTTTGCCCTGCGCCTTAACCGGGCCCGAAAAAATGCGGCGCCAGAAATCCTCGATAACTAACGACCCATAACGGGCGCAGGACTTCCCGATAGTATGAAACAGCAAACCACGAGATTGATCTATACCGCGCTGCTGCTCTGTTACACCGGAACAATCCGTGCTGACGGCGCTGTCATCGACAAAATTTATCGCCCCTATGTGCAGCCACTGGAACAGGAGATCGAACTGCGGGCGCTAACCCAGGATGACCAGCCCGGCAGGGATGACCATCTGCAGCTTTACCAGCTGGCCTATGGACGCTCATTGACAGAGCGCTGGTCTGGAGAAATCTATTTGATCGGTAAGCGCTCGGATGAAGAGAGTTTCGAGATCGAGGGGTATGAACTGGAAGCGCTCTGGCAGCTCACCGAACAGGGAGAATTCAGCGCCGACTGGGGGATGCTATTTGAACTGGAAAAAGAGCGAGAACTCAATATTTGGGAGTTTTCAACGGGACTGCTGGCGGAAAAGGAGTGGGGCAGATGGAGTACTACCGCCAACTTTGTTGTCACCTACGAATGGGGCCACGACATCGATAACGAGGTCGAATCAACCCTGGGTTTACAGGCGCGCTACCGCTATTCAAGCGCCCTTGAACCAGGCATTGAATTTTATAGCGGCGAAGATACTCGCGCCCTGGGGCCGGTGCTGCTCGGCCAGATAAGATTGGGCGGTAAACGCAAACTAAAATGGGAAGTCGGCGCCATTTTCGGACTCGACGATAAAAGCCCCAATAAAACCTTACGGCTGCTCACGGAGTTCGAATTTTAGCTATTTATCCTGTTCTAACCCGATCCTGGGAGGCCACTAATTATTCCGATGAAGGATAGATCAACTCATCCATCCCCCGCTCTCTAAATTGCTCCATGGCAAAGTCTATAAATGCTCGCACCTTGGATGGTATCAGGCGACTACTTGGATAGAGGAGGTTAAGATTCACCGTTCTAAATGACCATTCCGGTAATAATTCAGTCAGCCGCCCCGCCGCTATATCAGCGCTGCACAGCCGGGACGGCAACTGACAAACTCCCACCCCGGCAAGGGTCGCTCCGCGCATCACCTCCAGATTGCCGGCTGCGAGACGCGGATAAACCTTAACGGTTTTCTTGCCATCTGGACCCTGAAAGTTCCAACTTCCGCCCTGTGGGGGCAGGTTGTAAGAGATACAGTGGTGATGGGCCATATCCTCCGGTTTTTCCAGCGCG
Source organism: uncultured Gammaproteobacteria bacterium (assembly GCA_913060775.1). Lineage (GTDB taxonomy): Bacteria > Pseudomonadota > Gammaproteobacteria > Immundisolibacterales > Immundisolibacteraceae > QNFC01. Next base: position 23,750 of record CAJXVN010000001.1, read on the forward strand.
GGGGCCGACTGCAGGTAGTCCGGACTGGCGCAGAGAACGCCACGATCGGCCCCCAGCTTTCTTGCGATGAAGGTTGAATCCTGTAGATCACCAAACCGAAAGGCCACGTCCACCCCTTCGCCAATAATATCCACCAGGTTATCAGTACAGATTATTTCCAGCGTCACTTTCGGATAGCGGCGCATGAACTCCCCAACCAATCCGGGCAATGAACCGGCAAAGTTGACCGGCGCAGTTATTTTTATCGGTCCGGACGGTTCCGCTTTGGCATTGTTGATCGCCTCCTCGGCCTCCTCGGCCTCGGCGGTTATCCGCGCACAATAGGCATAGTAAGTTTTTCCCGCGTCGGTGAGGTGGAGCGCTCGGGTAGTGCGCTGCAACAGTCGAACACCGAGCCGTTCCTCCAGACGGCTGATTCGCCGGCTCAAAGTAGATTTAGGCTGGCCCAGTTTTTTCGCCGCGCCGGTAAAACTGCCCGCTTCCACAACACTGGCAAACACCACCATTTCATTCAGATCAGCCATTCCCGCCCCCGAGTTATTGTTCCATTTTTGCAATAGTTATTTATATAAAAACTATCTATTCTTTTATTTGGAACATTAATAGCATAGTTCCACTCAATTTAAACCAGCCATTTATTAATGGAGATCGTCATGAATAACAGCGAACAGGCGTTAACCAGTCCCTGCATGAATCCGGTCAGCAACCAGTGTGCTGCTTACCTTAATAACCGCGATCACAACGCACTTAGGATACTTGGTGGCATCATCGCCGCCGGCCTGGCGACCACTGCTTTCTTCCTGTACCACGCGGTGTTGAACACTAGCACCGTGGGTGCTGCTCCCTTTTAGCCTGGCTAGCCGGTTTTCGGTAGGCCAATTGCACGAAGGGGAAGCGCCCAGTCAGCCACAATTAATGGTGGCACTGATCCGGTAGCAGGTGGATGACATCCCGCTAATCCTGGTTAACCCCTCGCTGATCCGTTATCAACAAGGATCAGTGCCTGGTCAAAGACTGATCTAGTGCTCAGTGATCGTCAGGTCATTCACAACCGCTCCGAAACGGTAACTATCCCCACCGCACAACCGATCATGCGAGCAGAATTATTCCCGGCAATTTAAGGGTTTAATGGTCAAATGAGCACCATAGAGGATTAACTCCGAGTCGGTGATAACCGCGGCTCGTGCCACTTAATCCGCAACAGAAACCCGAATCTTAAAATCAGCGTCAACTTAAGTTTTCCTTAAGTTCGCCCCATTAAGATCTGGGCCATGAAATCAGAACAATTATCTGTCGATAGTCACCTGGTGCCTGCTGCTCCATTCACCCACTCCTCAGTAGCAGAGGATCACGGCGTGATTCTCGTTGATGCGGCTCACCCGCTGCGTGCTCGGGCCGAAGCCTATATAAAACGGGTCTATCGCCGAGTTTTCTCGGCGCAAGTCAACCATTTTTCTGCCCAGCTCCTGGTCAAGCTCGATGCGCAACAACGCATCATCGGCACCGTGGGCCTGACGTTGGCCGGCAAGCAGGCCCTTTTTGTCGAACAGTATCTAAGCCAACCCGTGACGCACCTGCTGGCCGCTGACCCAAATGCTCAGGCACGGACCGAACAAAAAATTGTCGAGATCGGCAATCTTGCCATGGTCGACCGCTGCTCGGTACGCCAGGTAATCTGCTTTCTCAGCCAATTTATGCTCGAACAGAAGGTGGACTGGGTGGTATTCACGGCCAGAACCGAGCTGCTTAACAGTTTTAAACGCCTGGGACTTCCCCTGACCCACCTGGCCGATGCCAGCCGGGATAGCATCGACGACAATAACGACACCTGGGGTAGCTACTATGCGGGGTCCCCAAAGGTGGTCGCAGGGCGCCTTCAGGATGTGCTGTCGCTACAGATCGTTACCGAGACGGCGCAGTCTGCGGCTAATCCCTCGCCGGATTGCTCAGCACTGCTGACAATGATTGCCTTGCCAGGTTTGGGTAAGGCGGCCTGTATTTAGTGAACTGGTTAATGACAGCGCTGGATCGATGGGCAGGACTCCAGCCAGATAAACCTGCCCTCTGCGGTGGAGAGGCAACCGTTTCTTATGGCGACCTTCGTCGCCAGATTGAAACCCTGACCGACTGGCTAAACGATCAAAAAACTGATCGCCTGGCGCTGCTGCTAGACAACTGTCCGGCCTGGGCAGTGATTGACATTGCCTGCATGAACGCTGGCAAAACCCTGATTCCCATCCCGGCATTTTTCTCACCGACGCAAATTGCTGGACTATTGGCGGACGCCCATGTTGAGCTATTACTGACTGACCAGCCTGACCGAATTCTGGCGCTGACCACGCAGGGCGACGCCTCAATGGAGTGGGCAGTTACTGGCACTCGGTTAGTTGCAGATAATCACATTAACTGTCTGACCCGGAGCAGTGCCGCCGGTCTCACTGAGTTGCGCCAACCAATACCAGCGGGCACGGCCAAAATAACCTACACCTCTGGCAGCACTGGAGATCCCAAGGGAGTTTGCCTGACTAGCGAATCACTGCGGCAGGTCGCCACCGAACTTACCACAGCGATGAAGGTAGACACGGGTTACCACCATCTCTGTCTGCTGCCGCTGGCGGTATTACTTGAAAACGTGGCTGGCCTTTATGTAGCGCTGTTCGCCGGGGCTACCTGTCGACTTGAGTCGCTGGGCAAGCTGGGGTGGCGAGGCATGACCGATTTCGATTTTTCACGACTGGCCGGGATAATGCTTGATGAGCCAGTTGAGAGCCTTATTCTGGTACCGGAACTGCTGGTCGGCCTGCTGGCGCTGGCTGAACAGCAACCGAATGCCGTTAAATCCCTGCGGCTGGTCGCGGTGGGTGGTGCAGCGGTACCCGCCAGCCAGCTAGCTTCTGCGCTGGAAATGGGGTTACCCGTTTATCAGGGCTATGGTCTTTCTGAATGTGGATCGGTGGTAACCGTCAACCGCCCGGGAGAGAATCGCCCGGGCAGTGTGGGCAAACCCTTACCCCACCACCGGTTGACCATTACGGAAGATCACCAGATATGGATTGATCACCGAGGAGTTAATCCCTACCTGGGACTGAAACAACCGGTTAAAGATGGCTGGTGGGCCACCGGGGATCGTGGGCATTTCGACGCCGACGGTTACCTCTACATCGAAGGCCGCCACGACAATCTGCTAATGACCTCGTTTGGTCGAAATGTCTCCCCCGAATGGATTGAATTACTGCTCTTGGACGAGCCGGTTATCCAGCAGGCGGTGGTGATCGGCGGTGGCCAGCGCCAGCTTGAGGCACTACTGATAGTCGCTGCGGAGTGCCGCGATAAGCAGATCGAACAGGCACTGAATCAGGTTAATCAGCAGTTGCCTGACTACGCCCAGATTGGTCATTGGCGCCGGAGCGATCAGCGACTAACACTGACCAATCATCGACTAACTCGGGGAGGCGTGCCAAACCGTGCCGCTGTGACCGAGTTTTATAACGGCTTACCCGACCCTGACTGCTCGATCAACTAAACAGTCTGAATGAGTAATCGCACTAGCCATGGCATCCAGCCCCGCTGATTCAACCCCGCTTTCACCCTAATCAGGAGAACGAGTTCATGCTCGCTTACGATCACCTCATCGCACAAACTGAACCCGACCGGATCCAGCTGCAGCAATTGCCGCTGTTACAGCGGGCGGCAACCGGCCAGGGTTCGCTGGACAGTTACATTGCCTTTCTAACCCAGGCCTATTATCACGTTAAAGAGACGGTACCGCTGCTGATGGCCTGCGGTGCGGCGCTGCCACCGCGGCTTAACTGGTTACGGGCCGATCTGGCCCACTATATTGGCGAAGAGATCGGCCACGAGGAGTGGGTACTCAATGATATTACGGCCTGCGGCGGCAATGCTGAGCGGGTCCGCAACGGCACGCCTCATTTAAGCACCGAACTGATGGTGGCCTACGCCTGGGACACAATTAGTCGAGGTAATCCGGTGGGTTTCCTGGGTATGGTCCTGGTCCTTGAAGGGACCAGTGTCGCGCTGGCAACCCAGGTGGCTGGAGCACTGCAAAAATCGCTGCAGCTGCCGGATTCGGCTTTTACCTACCTGCGATCTCATGGCGAACTTGACCTGGAGCACGTGGATGATTTTGCCGGACTGGTCAATCGCATCGACCACCCGGATGATCTGGCCGCCATTGAGCATTGCGCCAGGGTTTTTTATCACTGCTACGCTGAGGTATTCCGGTCTATACCGTTAGATTAAGTCACCCCTGCCAGGTCTGCCCGGGATATAAACCGGCTCTTAACTAAAACAGATATTTTTCCCCGGCCAGATCCAAACGAATGAGGAGTCATTGATGGAATTAACCAACAAAAGGGTACTACTGACCGGCGCTAGCGGTGGCCTCGGGCGACCTCTGGCTAGCCTGCTGGTGAGTAACGGTGCAAACCTGGTGGTGGTCGGACGCAACGCCGCGTCGCTGGATCAGCTCAAACAGGAACTCGCACCGGCAACGGTCGAATGCATCAGTGGAGACATCACCGCTGCGGCTTTTCGTGAGCAGCTTGCGACGCAGATGGCGCAATCCGGCGGCCTCGACCTGTTAATCAACCTCGCCGGCACTAACACTTTTCGTAATTTTGAGGCAGAAGATCCGGCGGAACTCGAAGCCATGTTTCAAACCAACTTGATTGCGCCAGTGCTATTAACGCGCGCCCTGCTCCCGGATATGCTGCAACGGGGCCGGGGCCACATCGTCAATATCGGCTCCATTCTCGGCTCTCTGGGTCTGCCCTATTTCACTACCTATTGCGCCACCAAAGCGGGCCTGCAACGGTTTAGCGAAGCACTGCGGCGAGAACTGGCCGATACCCCGGTGGGGGTAACTTATGTGGCGCCGCGAGCGGTGCGAACCGCGATTAACAGTGATGCGGTTTACCAGATGGCCGAAGCCACCAACATGGCCATGGATGAACCTGACGCGGTAGCCACGCAGATTTTTCAGGCGATAAACAAAGAATGTAGCGAAGCCTACCTGGGCTGGCCAGAAAAACTGTTCGTGCGCATTAACGCCCTGTTGCCCGGTTTTATTGATCGGGCAACCGCTAAACAGAACCGCGAAACCCGACGCTTTGCCGTCGATTCTTCTCCGGAGCAATGAATATGAAAATCCGCAAACTATTAGCCCGTACCGTTCCCATGGTATTGGCCTGTCTGCCGTTGGCACTACCCGCGGCAGATTTTGACGAGCAACTGCAGAACCTTCAGACGAACTGGGGAATCGCTAACTACCAGCTGCCCAGGGGGCAAAAAGAAGCAGCATTCAAGAAACTGGTGGCCGATGCAGAACGACTCACCTCGGCCAACCCGGCACGACCAGAACCGAAAATATGGGAAGCAATCGCCCGTTCCGGCTATGCCGGGGCCATGGGCGGTGTCAAATCCATGTTTAAAGCCATGCCCCAGGTCAAGCAGGCGAGAGACCTGCTACTGGCGGCGGAGAAAATCGATTCAAGCGCGCTGAATGGCTCTGCACTGACCAGTCTCGGTTCACTCTATTACATGGTGCCCGGCTGGCCCATCGGTTTTGGTGACAAAGAAAAGGCCGAGCAATATCTGAAAAAGGCACTGCAGATTAACCCGGACGGTATCGACCCAAATTATTTTTACGGTGATTTTCTCGCTCAACAGGGCAATGAGGCAGAGGCTAAAAAACACCTGAAAAAAGCCCTTGCCGCCGCCCCACGACCCAACCGACCGGTAGCCGACGCGGGACGAATCAAAGAGATCAACGCGTTAATCAGTCGTCTTTAAATCCGTACAAATTAGCGCGCTTCATTCTCAGGCGTAACTGCCGGCGGCTGCCCCGGAGGCCCACGCCCACTGGAAATTAAAACCACCGAGGTGGCCGGTCACGTCCATCACCTCGCCAATAAAATAGAGGCCGGGGTGCTGATGACTCTCCATGGTTTTGGACGATAACTCGTCGGTGCTGACGCCTCCCAGGGTTACTTCGGCAGTCCGGTAGCCTTCGGTGCCGGACGGTTTAAGTCGCCATCTGCTCAACTGATCGGCGATCCGGTCGAGTTCCAGATCGGGATAATCGGCCAGTGGGCGCTCGGCCCAGTCGGGCCAGATCCGCGCCTGCAACGCTAACACCAGACTCTTCGGCAGCGAGTGAACCAGCAGCGTGCGCAGCAGGGACCTGGGCTGATCCCGTTTCATTCGCCGTAACTCTGCCTGCAGGTCAGTGCCGGTTAGTAGATCAATGAAAATGGGCTCCCCTTCGTGCCAGTAGTTTGATAGCTGCAGCATTGACGGGCCACTCAGGCCACGGTGGGTAAAGAGCATATTTTCGGTAAAGCTCCGCGACTCGGTGGCGGCGCAAACTTCCACCGCGATGCCAGAGAGATCACTGGTTAAATCCTTCATCTCACCGCTGAAAGTAAAAGGCACCAGACCGGCCCGCGTGGGCAGCACCTCCAGGCCAAACTGGCGGGCCAGTTCATAACCAAAACCACTGCCACCCAGGGTCGGAATCGACAGACCGCCGCTAGCCACCACCACGGATTCGACGCGGTATTCTCGCTCCGCCGTGGTGAGCTTGAATCGCTTGCCGTCTGCCGGGTTCTGCTCGGCGGTGACCGATTCCACGGCTGCATGGGTTAGCAGACTGACCCCTGCCTGCTGACACTCCGCCACTAACAGAGCCAGTATCTGTTTTGACGACTCATCGCAAAACAATTCGCCATGTTTTCGTTCGTGATAGGCAATGCCGTGTTTTTCGACTAGCGAGATAAAGTCCCACTGGGTGTAGCGGCTCAGGGCTGATTTAACAAAATGGGGATTGCGGCAGAGAAAGTTATCCGGCTCAACATAGAGATTGGTGAAATTACAGCGCCCACCGCCGGACATGAGGATTTTTTTGCCCAGTTTGTTACTGCGCTCCAGCACCAGTACCCGGCGACCCCGGCCACCGGCCGTGAGCGCGCACATCAGCCCGGCGGCCCCGCCACCAATAATAATTACGTCGTAGTCAGGCAATGCGACAGCACTCAGTCAGAGCGACACTTCCTGGTTGATTTTTGCCGACTCCAGAATCGCCAGACAGACACGCAGGGTTTCTCGGCCCCAACGGGCATCGTGGGTGGCGTCAGCCTGCCCGTGGATGGCGGCACGAAGTTCGTCAATCACCTCGCACCAGCCGGGGATTACGCCGCGCGGCGCGGGCACGGAAATTTCCGACCGGCCACCCGCCCGGTAGCAATAGAGCCCCTCTGTTGAGGCCCGTAAATCGCCCCCCTCACAGCTGGCGATGGTGGTGCCAAAATGGGGTTGAAACTGATCGCCATCGCCAAGCGCCGCCGGCAGCGGCGCTCCGTAACCGGCACTCTGGCGCATGGCCTGCTCCGCAGTTGCAGTGGCAACATCCGCCAGTTGACGACGGGCAGCACCCCAACCACCCGGGGATTTCACGCGTCCGCCCTCACCGATCCAGCCGTGCAGTTCATCACTATCAAAATAGTCGTAACCGCTGTAGGTCACGGTTGCGGAAACTCCATTTTCGAAACCAACAAATGCCTGATACGCCCCTTCCGTGGGTCGATCGCTATCCCAGATGCCAGTGGCAGCACGAACGCTGCGCACCGGACTACCGGTGAGCAGGCGCAGGCTATCAATCTGATGGGGAACCTGATTAAAAATAATGCCTCCGCCCAGAGCCGTGTCGAGTTCTTCCGGGCGGCGCGGCCGGTAGAGAAAATTGGTGTAATTAAAACTGTTAATCATCCGCAAAGGACCCAGTTCGCCGCTGGCAATCACCTCGGCCATCCGCGCCACCGCCGGATCAAAGCTGTGGGTATGACCCACCACCAGCTTGACTCCACCGGCATCGACCGCCGCAATGATCTGGTCACAATCGGCCAGGGTTAACGCCAGGGGTTTTTCAACCACAATGTGTTTACCGGCCTGTGCCGCTAGTTCAGCCTGCTGGCGGTGCAGCTGATGCGGGGTGGCGATATAGACCGCATCCAGCTCGGGCCGGGCCAGCAGCTCGTTCAAATCCGTGGTGGTGAAAGCATCAAAATCACTGGCGAAGGCCGCCAATGCGCTGGCATTCAGGTCACAGGCGCCAACCAGTTTTACCCCCGCATGCTGACGCAGGTTATGGGTCATGATACTGCCGGCTAATCCCAGACCAACGATACCCAGGCGCAGGGGCGGTCCCTCAGACTCAGTCACGGGCAAGCGCTAGACCTCGGCCCGGGAATCGGCCCCGGCAGATTCTTCCAGCAGGGACTCCAGCGTCGAACAGCTAGACAGGCGCTGCCCCGGCGAGCGCAGGTGATAGAGGTCGCCCTGATGGGGCAGGGTCGGTTCCTCGCCTCTCTGTAGCGCCTTGGCCGCCTGAATCATCCGCCGGCGCAAAGTGACGCCGGGCAGATCAGTGGCAACCAGGTGTTCTCGGCTGCGATCAACCATCGCGCCCACTGGTATGCCTGCTGCGCTGGGCATATTCTCCTGCACGCTACGGTCCTGTTCGTTGGCGCCGTAAATACCGGTGAAATTGATATCCCGCTGAACATTCCGGTCGAGCAGGTAATTACTTTCTCGATTGGCCGCCGGCAAAAAGGTATCCAGTACGTAACCATCGTGAAGTGCAAAGGTGCCTTTTTCCAATCTTGGCGGGAAGGCCACACCGCTTTCAATACTGGCAATTTCCGACTCGTTTAAGGCCCGCTCGCCATGGTAGGCGAAGGCAAAACAGGTGGTGTGGTAATCATCAATTGGCACCCAGACCCGACCGCCCTGGGGCCAGCCCGGATTACCGACCAGGCTGTAGGTCGGCATCATCCACTGCGCCATCATCCAGTGATGCTGGTCAGAGTCGGGGCTGCGGCGACGAGAGCCGGTAATGAAGCCGTAATCCGTCTCCTTCACCTCAATCTGCGGCGACCCGTCAAACTGGGCGGCTTCGATCACTTCCTGCAGATAGGTGGGGAAATGACTCATATCCTGCCAGCTGTGCAAAAAAGAGACGTGGGAGTTATCAAACTCGCCCTCCACCCCCTGGCACCAGTTACTGCGCTGTATCCAGCGGGAGAGATGCCGCTGATCATCAGCGACTCGCGCCCACTCAAGTTGTGGCAGTTGCGGCGTGTGCTCAGCCGGCCCCATGTAAATCCAGATCATGCCGCCCCACTCCTGTGTGGGGTAGTGCTTGAGCTGAATCTCATCCTTATAGGTATCACCAGCGGGGGCGTTGGCCATCTCCACACAGCGGCCATTAATATCAAATTTCCAGCCGTGATAGCTACAGCGCAGACCACATTTTTCGTTGCGACCAAAATAGAGTGGAGCAAGCTTGTGGGCGCAGTAGGGCTCAATAATGCCGACGTCGCCGTCGCTGTTACGAAACGCCAGCAAGTCCTCGCCAAGTGTGCGCAGCCGTACCGGGTCACCATCGGCAACCAGTTCACCGGCAACAACCGCCGGTAACCAGTAGCGGCGAAACAGCTCACCCATTGGGGTACCCGGGCCGACCCGGCAGAGGAGTTCGTTATTTGCAGCTGACAACATAATTTAAATCGTCCTTTTCATTGATTTTCTATCTCACACCGGCCCCGGCTCGTCTAACTAGTCACCCACCCGGGGCTGGTCAGACTGTCAGGAACCAATGCCCGTCGGCGACCACTCGACACCAGACTCAGGTAATGGTCTAACAAAATTTTCCACTGTTCAGCCGGTATACGCTCCCACTGTCGGTGCAACTGCTGCAGATCATGGCGGGCCGCAGCCAGCGACCTTACCCGCTGTCGACTCTTTTCCATATCCAGCAACAACACGTTAACTTCTATCCCGGTCTCGGTGGTCACCGCTTTAACCAACAGGTGCTTGGGGTAAAGACTGCCATGTTGCCAACGACCACGATGGAACTGCACCAGAAGCTCGGCCATTTTTCTTAAAACTAGCGTATCGACTTCAGGATCTCGGGGATGGTCCTCGGCGAACCAGTCGTCCAGATGGAGGTATCCCGTCAATCCCCGAGTAACCAGCAGACCCAGCCACTCCCCATCACCATAGCGTACCCCGGAAAACTGAATTTCGGGTACCGGAATGTTCAGCCGACGGCAGGCCGATAGCGCCACGGCCTCGCGAAGCACCGTCGGACGCCCGAGAGGATAGCGCAGACTGCGAAACAGGTGCCCCCGCTGGCGTTTGCAGTAAAAAAGTTCTCCTCCGCACTCAACCCGCTCGACCAGGCTTTCACCGCCGCGCCGCTGGTTGATCTCGTCCATCTGAGTGCCACGATTGTTCCACCAGTAATCGAAGCGATCAGCCGATGTCTCCCTCATCAACAATCTGCTCATTGACCCCCTTCATCCACCCATCCCCGCCAACGTGCACCTGACAAATTCTCCGATCCGGCCACGCTCAGGATTTAGCACACCGCAAAACTGAGCCGGGTGATTACCCGGTTCACCGATCAAAATACCACCTGCCTTGCCAAACGTCTGCCCGGCCACCTGAAAATGTGAACTGCTCAGGCTAAACAGAGCCCTACTGGATAACTGCGACTGACTTGATCTGCACCCAGAGCGATTGACCGGTTTTAAGGTCAAGATGGGCCACCGAACGCAAGGTTAATCGGGCGACAAAAACGGTTTCACCGATGTGAATACGGACCATTGCCAGTCCCTGATCGTCATCAGCCGCAATGTCACCCACCACCCCCTCCAGCACATTGAGAATGCTGCTGTCGTGATGGTGGCTCAATGTCAGGCTAATATCCCGCGCCAGCACCCGCACCCGTAATGAATCGCCCATCGGGTGCCCGCTGTCGCGCACCCAGAGCTCACCACCCGTGAAAGCAACTCTGGCTAATTTCCATTCTGGATCCCGCTCAACCACCTGGGCGGTCAGTACGACTCCGGTTTCTTCGCCAAGCCGAATAGGGAAATCAAGCCGGGCCAGCGTCTCCTGTAACGGACCCGCAGCGACCGCACGGCCCCGGTCCAGCGCAACAATATGATCGGCGAGTCGAGCCACCTCATCCGCCGCGTGGCTAACATAAAGCACTGGAATATCCAGCTCAGTTCGTAGCTGCTCCAGATAGGGAAGAATCTCCTGCTTACGGGCCATGTCCAGTGACGCCAGGGGCTCATCCATTAACAGCAGCCGGGGTGCAATCAGTAGTGCCCGGGCGATGGCCACGCGTTGGCGCTCTCCGCCGGAAAGCTGATCCGGCCGCCGTTCAAGCAGATCGCCAATCCCTAGCAGCGATACGGTGTGATCAAACGAAACCACTGCAGCCTGAGGGTCTGCCCGTTTCTGGGCATATTGCAGGTTGCCCCGCGCCGTCAGGTGGGGAAACAGGCTGGCTTCCTGAAACACATATCCCAGCGGTCGTTTATGCGGTTTTACCCAGCAGCCTGGCCCCTGCCAGGTTTCACCATTCACCTCCAGCGTCCCCTCATCCGCCCGACGAAGGCCAGCAATACACCGTAGCAACGTGGTCTTGCCCGATCCCGAATGACCAAAAATGGCAGTGACGCCACGCCCGGGTAACTGCAAATCAACGTCGAGCGTAAAACCTGACCAGTCCAGCCGAAACCGGGCGTTGATCTGATCCCCACTCATAACGGCCCCATGCGCGCCAGTTTCTGCCGCCGGTTAAACCCATAAACCACCATCAACACAACAAAGGAAAACAGCAACAGGGTCGCCGACAGCGAGTGCGCCTGACCATATTCCAGGGCTTCAACATGGTCGTAGAGCTGAACCGAAATTACTCGGGTAGCACCGGGAATATTACCGCCGATCATCAGCACCACGCCGAACTCTCCCACCGTGTGGGCAAACCCGAGAATAGTGGCCGTGAGAAACCCCGGACGGGTCAGCGGCAGCACTACGCTAAAAAACCGATCCCAGGGGCTCGCGCGTAGTGTTGCGGCCACCTCTAGCGGCCGCTCGCCCAGGGCCTCCATGGCGTTTTGAATCGGCTGCACAACAAACGGCAACGAATAGAGCATGGAGGCGACCACCAGACCCCAGAAAGTAAACGGCAGCGTGCCTAATCCCAGCGCCAGTGTCAGCTGTCCGACAGGACCATTCGGCCCCATGGCCAGCAGCAGATAAAAGCCAAGCACCGTTGGGGGCAATACCAGTGGCAGGGCTACCACCGCACTTATCGGCCCTTTCCACCGGGACCGAGTCCGTGCCAGCCACCAGGCTAGCGGCGTCCCTAACAGTAATAACAATAGCGTCACCAGGCTCGCCAGCCGCAGTGTTAACCAGAGAGCGGTGATATCCCCTGCTGAAAAACTCATGGCTAGCCGCCTCCTCGGCTCTCAGGTTCCACCTGATATCCGAAGGAATCGATGATCCGGGTCGCCGGTTCACTCTGTAAAAAATTCAACAGCGCGACCGCTGGGGGTTTATGGCTACTGCGATTCAGCAACACCGCATCCTGGCGAATCGGTGCGTGCAGGTGGGTTGGCACCAGCCACGCAGAACCGCTCCGTAGAACCCCGTTATTGAGCACCTGCGATCGGGCAACAAAACCAAGATCCGCGTTGCCACTACTGACAAACTGATAGGCCTGGGCAACATTTTCGCCATGTACCAGATTCAGTGGTTTGTTCACTCCAAGCCCGTTTATCACCTCCATCGCGGCAACTCCGTAGGGTGCCAGCAGCGGATTCGCGATTGCCGTTCGGGATTCACCGAGTAATTTCGTCACCCGTCCCTGTGCATCGACCCGATCCGGGTCTGGCGACCAGAGCGCGAGTGCGCCTGTGGCGTAAGTTATCCGGGCACTCGGCTCCGCCAAACCCGCCTCGACTAGCGCTAGCGGCTTGACCTGATCCGCCGACAGAAAGAGGTCAAACGGAGCTCCCTGACGGATTTGCGCAAAAAATTTACCCGATGAGCCGTAAACCAGCGTCGCGCGATGACCGCTCTGTTGCTCAAACGATCGGGCAATTAACTCCATCGGCGCTCGAAAATTGGCCGCCACCGCAACGGTCACTTCACCGGCGCCCACCCGACAGGCATGCAGCACTAACAATAAAACCAGCACAGTTTTTGTTCGGTTCATTGGATCCCTGTTGACCAACAGCAAATTAGCAGCAGCGGTTTTCCCGGCCTGGAACAGAATTATAGGCCACGGCTTTTCAACCCTCGCTGTTAATAAGGTAGTCTGTGCGCCGAAAATATTCCCTTCAATTTCGTTAGGAACCTCGATCCGCCATGATTCCACTATCCGTACTCGACCTGTCCCCCATTATCGAGGGAGGCGACGCCAGCGACTCGCTGCGCAATAGCCTCGATCTAGCTCAGCACGTTGAAAAGTGGGGTTTTAACCGTTACTGGGTAGCGGAGCACCACGGCATGACCGGCATCGCCAGCGCTGCCACCTCGGTGGTCATCGGCCACATAGCCGCGGGTACCTCAACCATTCGGGTGGGTTCTGGCGGCATTATGCTTCCCAACCACTCACCGCTAGTGATTGCCGAACAATTTGGCACGCTGGAAGCACTATTTCCCGGCCGTATCGATCTGGGCCTGGGCAGGGCACCCGGCACCGATATGGCCACGGCCCAGGCGCTGCGCCGGGATTTACAGACCAGTTCGGATCGATTTCCGCAGGATGTGATGGAGCTCATCGCTTATCTGCAACCGGCGGAGCCGGGCCAACGCACCCGCGCCGTGCCCGGAGCTGGTAGCAAAGTGCCCGTCTGGATTCTTGGCTCCAGCCTGTTTGGCGCTCAGCTGGCGGCAGAATTAGGGTTGCCCTATTCGTTTGCTTCACACTTTGCTCCGGGGCAGATGATGGACGCGATCAAGGTCTACCGCGAACGCTTCAAACCTTCGCAGTATCTCGACAAGCCCCACGTGATGCTGGGCTTTAGCGTATTTGCGGCGGATTCAGAGGAAGAAGGCCAGTTTCTGGCGAGTTCCTGGCAACAGGCAATGATCGCGCTGCGCACCGGTCGGCCCGGCAAATTACCGCCACCGGTTGCGGGCTTTTTACAAAGCCTTGATCCGATGAAGCGGTCGATGGTGCAGGATTCCATTACCTGCGCCGCCATTGGCAACCCTGACCAGGTGCAGGAACAGCTGGAAGCCTTTATCGACAGGACCGCTGCGGACGAACTCATTATTACTTCGCAGAGTTACGACCATGCAGCGCGGCTGCATTCTTATGAAATCGTTGCTCAGATCGCCGATAGCATTCGCTAAATTCACTCTCGGGCCTGCCAAAAAAAAAGGACCGGAAAATCATTTTTCCGGTCCTTCGTTGACCTCTGACTAACCAATGCCCGGTTAGCGGTCTACCTGTTCCTAACTCTACATACCGACAATTACGCCTGCACAGTCCTGGCTTGGGCTGGCTGCGGCCACATTCCAAACGTTACCAGTTATACAGGCTGCAAAAGCACCGTTTTGAGATGCTTGAAAAATCCCACCATTCGGATTGCCATCATCAATTTTTCGATCGATCTCCGCGATAATTCCCACCGGAATTCGTCGGCCAGAAATCAGTTCATGGCTATTCCCTGCGGTGCCAACCGCCTGGCTACCAAAGGCGACATGCATCGTGCCGCTAAAAGGGTTCGGCAAACAGGTTACATCGGGGCAACCGTAGTCACTGGCACTGGCGGTGCCATTAAAATTGCCGGTCAGAAATCCAGCCACTCCTAACTGTGCCCACAACTGACCCTCTTCGGCGCCTCCAGCGACCTGTCCATTGCCATTACCATTGGCGATAGTCGTGCCTGCGGGAGGGTTAGGCAGATTAACCAGTGCCTGGGAATAATCGCCCGGCAACGCCCGGAAACGATCCTGAAACGCATAGTAAGCCGCTTTGACCCCGTCGATCTGGTTAATCGTGCTGCGCACTTTCGCCGTCTGGATCAACTCCTGGCCCTTAAGGGCACCACCGAGTATCAGACCAATAATCACCAACACAATGGAGATTTCGATCAGGGTAAAACCAGATTGTTGCTGCTTCATTCGCTTAATCCTCGGAAAACTAATTAATTCAAACGTGCCGAGCGTCGATCGCTCCGGCCTCTGAACACAGAAAGGCAAACACCATGCCAATAGTTAAAATACTGCCAACAGCGCTTATATTAGCGTTTCTTCATCAAAAAAACCTGACGAAGAAAAGGCGTCTGCACCTTATCGGCGGCACTTCCGTCGAAAACTTGACACTTATTCTGACGTTAACAACTCATATCGTTCCAGCAAAAACCTCAACTCGGCGGGATCTGAGACCTCCCCACTCTCGATCAACGCCCCCAGCATGACTGCTGCGGTCTCTGCCTCGCCCATGTCTTCGCGCAGAAATATCTCCATCTGTCTGGCCCAGCCAGGAATCGGTAATCCCTCGGGCGCGGCCCGCAATGCCTGGGCGTAATGGAGTGCGAGTGGCAAGTCGCCAAGGTGATGTCGAACCACCGTGATTGAATGAGTAAGCCAGCGCCAGCGCCGCCCCGGGTCATCGACATAGGCCCGATAGACCAGGTCTGCCATTAGTCGCCGCTTCTCTTCCTGATTAACCTCACCGTAAATACGACTGGCTAGCAACAGTGGGTATTGACCACGGGGATCGAGATTCAAAATCTGTTCGAGCCAGGCAATGACCCGAGGATAGTCGAGCTGCTGATAGGGAAGGCTTAACCCTGGCTGCTGATCAAACGCCTGCAACCAGAGCGTCATTAACCGCGCGACAGCAACCGGGTCGGCGCTGCCAATCATGGCGAACATTCTCTGTGGAGGATCTGGCAACTCTTCGGCGGCGGCGTACCAGGCATCGCGGTTTACGGCGGTAACGATTTTCAGCGTCAACACCAGCGCCAGCAGCACCAGTAGTCGCGCGGGTGCCGGTCGCCCCGGATGGGTGCCCCTCCAGCCCGCAGACAGATCAAATTTCACGGCGGTGAAAATCGACCAACGCAGCGAGCAGAAGCAACAGACAGACCAGTAGCGCTTCGCCGATGACGGGTAATAACTGGGTAGCGCTACCATCCGCATAAATAAGCCAGCTACTCTGGTTGTAACGGTTAAAGTTAGGAATTAACCAGCTGATCCAGACCAGCCCTGCGCCAACGCCACCGGCGGCAGCACTGGTGGTCATGAGCACAAACGCCTCGATAGAGCGTGATAACAGATAAAAGGCCATGGAAAGAATAATCCCCGTGGCCAGGCTGGAAAAAGTCACCACCACAAACAGGGTGAACAGCGCCATCACCAGTAGCTCCATAAACAGACCAATGACCCAGAGCACCAGTTGTTCCCAGGGTGACCACCAGCCCACTGCCAACAGCGCCAGCAACACCAGAACAACCGCGTATCCACCGCTACCTAATGCACGACCCAGCAAATACTGGCCCCGCGACAGATCCAGTGCCAGGGTCAGCTCGACCTGACCATTGCTGGACTCTTCACTAAAGCTGGCGCTCCCCTGTACAACGACAACTGCCACCGCCAGCAGGCGCACCAGGGCGGCGCTGAGTCCCAGTCTGAATGCATCCTGCTCAATCAGCGCCAGTTCGGCCACAAATCCACCCCCCAGCATTACCAGTAACAGCAATAGCAGATAAACCCGGGTTAGGGTGCTGACGACGGCGTCGTGCAGAAAATGGCCCGCGATGATGATGATTCGATGCATTTGAAAACGGTCTAATTTAGATCGTGATAACGATCCGTTACGTTGATGTGATTAAAATTCCGTTACTATCCAGCCATCAACCGCCCACCTGCCCGGTGACGCGATAACGATACTGCCCGGAGAATAGATCCGGTGTTGAGGATTCGAAGAAATTGTCGCACGAGACCACCGCCTCCACATCTAAAGATAGTCAGCTAACCCGATTTATCCCGGCGTTACTCGGGTTATCGCTAATACCGCTTCACCTTACCAATTTTATTAGCGGTGCCTATCTGGATTGGTTGTTAATCACCAACCACCTGCTTTTTGCCGGCCTCTGGTATGTTTCGGCAAGCGGCTGGCGACAGGCGTTAGTCCATCTGGTCGTCACCGGGGTTGGACTCGTCGCGGTCGCCCTTACCTGGTCAATACCGACGGCGACCACGGCCTGGCTGCTGGTGCTCACATCCCTGGTTAGCGCCCATGCGGTCACCGGATCCCGCCTTTCATTGCTACTGCTGCTGTCGAGCGCCTATCTGTTGGCGGTCGTTGGTTACCAGCATTTCTATGTCGACCCTTTGGGGCCAACGAATGCCCCACTAGTCGCAACGCTGACCCTAAACACCCTGGCGAGTCTCGCCTTCGCCGCCTGTTTGGTCCCCCTGCCCACGCCAATCGATCCTGAAACGGAAAAATTCATTGGCCGTGCCCGAGGCCTTTATGCGGCGGTTGCTCTCGGTACGCTTGTCGCCGTTTGCGCGTTAACAGCAATCCCCGCGATGACAGGCCCACAGAACTTTACTCAACTGATCACCGCCATCGCTGGACTCTTGAGCGTGCTGAGTGTACTGATTGGGCGCCGGGGAGCAGCTAGCGCCGATCCCTCTGAGTCGGCCGATGAATTCCGCCAATGGGTGGCCCAAACACTTGAAAAACCGGCTGTCTGGAAAAACGAAGAGGATTTCCTGCTGGACCGCTTAACGGCTCTCGTGGATCTGGTAGGAATCAATGGTCTGGAATGGCAAATTGCCAACTTTTCGGGTTCCCTTGGCACCATCGGCGATCGCAATATGCAGGTCGAAACCGCTGACGGTGTCATCGTCGCAACACTCGACCATGCTCCCTCCGGCGTTTTCATACAACGCATGCAATTGGCGTTGGCACTGCTCAACACCCTGGTCCGATTCCATCTCCAGCAGGCTCAGCTAAAAACGCAGAGTCATCTGGAAAGTATTTATGAAACCGGGGCCAGAATAACCCACGATGTTAAGAACCTGTTGCAATCACTGAACACTCTGACCACGGCCGTGGAACACAGCAAACCGGATCAGGCTGCCCAGATTCAAGTCCTTATCCGGAAACAGCTACCGGTCATTCGTCAGAAATTACAGACCACACTGGAAAAGCTCGAAGCGCCCGAAGACGTATCCTCCACCTATCAGGTGGCACGGATCTGGTGGGAAAAACTGCGCGCCAGGTACGAATCGGAGCACCTTATTTTCGATCTTCAATTGAGCATGGATTATCTGATCCCCCGTGATCTGTTCGAACGGGTCGCTGAAAACCTGCTTGAGAATGCTCAGCGCAAGCGCCAGACTGAACCGGACATCACCATTCGTATTGAGTTTGCGGTAACCGAGCAACGCATTACCCTGCGGGTAACCGATACTGGCTCGCCGGCACCTGCAGAAATCGCCAGCGTGCTGTTCAAAGGGCCCATCGATTCGACCGGAGGCTACGGTATCGCGCTCTACCAGTGCGCCACTCAGGCATTGCGCCAGGGGTTTGAACTAAGGCTTACCCATAATGAGCCTGGCTGTGTGAGTTTCTGTCTCAGCGGAGAGATCGATTGACCAGCGCAATTTCGATCGACCGGGTGACGTTAGGACCTAATAGTCGCCGCCTTAACGGCGTTACGATTGATATTAAAGCGGGCGAATATTTTGGCCTGGTAGGTATGAACGGTGCGGGGAAAACCTCATTAATAAAATGCCTGCTCGACTTCTGTCGTCCCAATGTGGGCGAGGTGTCGCTGTTTTCGCAACCGGCCAGCTCAGTTAGCGCCCGAGACCCGGTGGCTTACCTGCCGGAACGATTCAAGGCCAATGGCCGGCTGACGGGGGAGCAATTTCTACGACGGATGATGCAGCTCTATCAGGTCGCTTACGACCGTGACGCCACCCTGGCCCTGTTCGACACGCTATCGCTTTCCGCCGATGCGCTAAATCTGCCGCTAGGCAAGCACTCCAAAGGTATGGCGCAGAAAATTGGGCTGGTGGCCTGCCTGCTTAGTCATCGGCCACTATTAATCCTCGATGAACCCATGAGCGGACTTGATCCCTATGCCAGGGTGCGACTAAAAACACTGCTGCAGGAGCGCCGCCTTGCCGACTCTCCCGCCCCCACCCTGCTGCTCTCTTCGCACATGCTGGTTGACGTCGAAACCCTCTGCGACCGCATTGCGATTCTTCACGAGGGAAAGTTGCGATTTTCTGGCTCACCGGCAGAATGTTGCAATCAATTTAATGCCAACAGTCTGGAACAGGCCTACATGAACTGCATCACCGCCATTGGATCTCCGCCATGAAACCTGTCAAACCGCTTTTACTGCTGATCGACGATGATCCGGTCATTCGCGACTCTCTGGAGTTCGTACTGCAGGCCGATTTTGAAATCGAGACAGCCGAATCCCGTAACGATGTTCAGGAGCTACTGACTAAACTCCGTCGCGCGCCCGATGCAGTCCTGCTCGATCTGGGGCTGCCACCGGACGTGCACTCCCCGGAACAGGGCTTCGCACTGATCAGCGATCTGCTGGCCGTCTCCCCGAATATAAAAATACTCATTCTTAGCGGTCAGGACGACCGTAAAAATGTCAAACATGCGCTGGCGCTGGGTGCTTTTGATTTCGTCGCCAAACCCTGCGAAGTGGAGCTGCTGCGCAGCCGCCTGACTCACTCCCTGTTTATTCGCGATGCCGAGGTATCGCTGCAGCAGGAAGTGATCCGCCGCGAGGACGGATTCATTGGCAACTCACCGTCGATGAACAAATTACGCGCCCAGGTCGAACAGTTCGGCGACACCCCGTTTCCGGTGCTGGTCGAGGGGCCGTCGGGCAGCGGCAAGGAACTGGTCGCTAAAGCTTTACACGATGGCACTTCTCGGGCCGAGGCGCCCTACCTGGTGATCAACTGTGCGGCCATGTCCGCCCAGTTGATCGAAGCGCAGTTGTTTGGCCACACCAAAGGTGCCTTTACCGGAGCGACCGCTGCAAAAGCAGGATTCTTTGAAGAGGCAGACAAGGGCAGTCTCTGTCTGGACGAAATTGGTGAACTGCCGCTTGAACTGCAGGCCAAATTATTACGAATTCTGGAAAACGGTGAGTTCTACCGCATCGGAGAAACCCAGGTCCGCCACTCCTCTGCACGCATCATTGCCGCCACCAACCGAGATTTACGCAATGAAGTTGCCAGGGGAGCATTTCGTGAGGATCTTTACCACCGATTAAGCGTGTTCCGTATTCAGATTCCGCCACTGGCTGAACGCGGTGATGATCGCCTGTTACTGCTGGAACACTTCAACAAATTTTATAGCAAACAACTCGACACTCGCCCCTTCGCATTGACGGACGAGGCGCTGAACGCCTGGCGTCGCTACGCCTTCCCCGGCAATGTGCGCGAATTGAAAAACATTGTGGTGCGGTTGAACTTGCGGCTTAGGGGAGGTACGGCCAGTATCGAAGACATACGCAATGAATTTGACATTGAACAGGAACTTCACCCGCCGATCGAAGCCGTTCAACCCGAATCCACCGCAGCTCCGGACCGGGATATGGTCGCTTCAATCGCTCCACAGACCTCTAATCATGACGAGGAAAATCAGGAAGCCCGTATTAAATTCGCTCACCAACAACTGCTGAACACTGAAGAATTCAAGCTCGATGATGTGCTTCGCCAGTGGGAGGGGTACTTCATCAAGGCAGCGCTAAAAGAAGCGGGTGGCAATTTGAGCAAAGCGGCCCGAAAACTTGGGATTAATCGCACCACACTCTACAGCCGGGTCCAGAAATACCCGGAACTACAACTCGACTCCGACTAGCCGAGTTATGTACCTGGAGCATTTCGGTCTCTCCCGTCAGCCGTTTCAGATCACTCCGGATACCGACTTTTTCTTTCCCGGCGCCGAGCGTCAGGACACCCTGAATGGCCTGATCCATAGCGCCGAGCACAACGAGGGCATTATCAAGGTCGTCGGCGAGATTGGCAGCGGCAAAAGCCTGCTCTGCCGCATGCTCGCCAATCAACTCCCGGATAATTTTCAGGTCGTCTTTCTGGCTAATCCCAACCTGAATGCTGATGCCGTCGTTACCGCCATCCTGGGCGACCTCGGCGTTGCGCCCGTCCCGAACGGTTTTAACCACCCAACCCAGTTGTTGCAACGTTACCTGCTGGAACAGAACCAGCAAAACCGACGGGTACTGCTTCTGGTAGAGGAAGCCCAGGCCATGTCACCGGCAACGCTTGAGGCCCTGCGGCTACTCACCAATCTGGAAACGGCCAAAACCAAGCTCCTGCGGATGATCCTGTTTGGCCAGCCGGAACTCGACCAGACGCTCAACACCCACGCCCTGAGACAATTTCGCGACCGCATTACCCAGAGTTTTTATCTCCGCGCGGTCCAGCTCGACGAATCCGGCGCCTATCTGCACCACCGACTGGGCGTTGCCGGTTACCAGGGCCCGCCACTGTTCCAGGATGAGGTGTTAACCCGATTGCAGCAGGAGAGCGCAGGCCGACTGCGACCTCTAAATGTCCTCGCGGATAAAACCCTGTTAGCTGCTTATGTGGATGATGCCCGGGTACCAACCCTGTCACACCTGCAACAGGCGTTACAGGAGATCAATCTGTCCGACCCTGCCGGGGTTTCCCCGACCTCAAGCGCCGAGGATCTGGAACACCTCTCGTGGCGACAGGTTGCCGCCTTTATCGGCGGGGGAACCACTGCCCTCGCGCACCAATGCGTTTTAAAATCGGCCAGAATCGCCCGTTACCTTATGCGCTCAATGGCGAATTCACTTAAGATGCTGGCTAGTCACCCGCTAACAACCAAGCTGACTTCAACGATAGGAAAAAAACGGCGTGCCATCGCTCGGTATTATGGACGCGACTAGAAAATGCTATTCCTGGCAAACCAGAGTTGGGCATCAAGCCCCGAAACCACGAGTGTCAATCAACCCTTTACGATGACGATTATGAAGCCATTGCATTCTTTCCAGCCCCGTTTGCCCGCCGCCTCTTACCTTTTTAATGACGCCCTGTTTGATCGAACGCCTGAGCAAAGCCGAACTCGTTTCTGGGCCGGCGTGGCCCTGATCGTGGCAATCGTGGTGACGGCTGGCTGCAGCCACCGGCCCCTGCCGGCGTCTGCCACCCATTTGAGCCAGGACGACCATGCACTGGACACGGCAGCGGAAAAATCTGCCAGCGCGATACCGTCGCTAATCACCGGCTTACCGGCGGCCATACCAGCCGACCAAACTAACCAGCAATTTTTCACGCTAGTGGTGACGGACGTTGCCGTGGACGAAGTGCTGTTTGCCCTGGCCCGTGACGCAGGAATGGACGTTGATATACGGGCGGACGTCAGCGGTACGGTCACCCTGAATGCCATCGATCAACCACTGGAGCGGATCCTGGACCGCATTGCTGCCCTCGCCGGCTTGCGATTTCGTCTCCAGCACGGCAGTCTGATTATTGAGGCGGACCTGCCCTACCGACACACCTACGCCATTGATTACATCAATATGGACAGGAGCGTTATTCATCAGATAGCCGTCTCCACACAGATTGCAACCTCGGGATCGAGCGAACTGGCGGGTGGCGGTGGCGCCGGCAACAACAACTCCTCCACCCAGCTTACCAGCCGAGCGAATAATGACTTCTGGGATCAGTTGATCGCCAATGTCGGCGCAATTGTTGCTCCTCGGACGGTCTCATCGGAAGCGGAACAGCCAACCGCCATCATTGCCAACCGCATCGCCAGTTTGCTCACCGTCACCGCCACCCAGTCCCAGCACCGCGAAGTCGCCGCTTACATCGACGAATTACTCACCTCCGCTCACCGCCAGGTACTCATCGAAGCCACCATCGCGGAAGTCAATTTAAGCCGTGATTATCAGGCTGGCGTCGACTGGAGTGTTTTTGGTAATCGCGGCTGGGGTGTCAACGCCAACACGACAAGTACCAACTTTAGTGATGTGCCATTTGCGGCACTCACCTACACCAACACCTCTTCACCGCTGGGCAACATCGACGTCGCCATCACCATGTTGCAAACCTTCGGCGATGTGAAGGTGCTATCGAGTCCGAAACTCATCGCTCTCAACAACCAGACCGCCCTGTTAAAAGTCGTTGACGAGCGCGTCTATTTCACCTTTGAGGTGGAGCGAGAGGAAAATGACGACGGCAATGACGACATTACCGTAGAAACCACTGTCAATACCGTGCCCGTGGGGCTGGTAATGGCCGTGACTCCGCAGATCAATGAGAACGGCGAAGTCACGTTAAACGTCCGCCCAACCATCTCCCGCATCATTGATTTTGTACAGTTTGATGACCCCTTTATTCGCGGCGCCGATGGCGAAGCCTCACTGATCAGCCGCGTACCGGAAATTCAGGTCCGTGAAATTGAAACCGTATTGCGGGTAGCCAGTGGCCAGACAGTGGTACTTGGCGGGTTGATGCAGGACACCGTGGACAATTCCAGCGAGGGCGTGCCACTGATATCGAACCTGCCCTATATCGGTGAGGCGTTTAAATACGAGAATGACATCTCCAGAAAATCAGAATTGGTGATCTTTTTACGCCCGGTGGTCACTTCCCGCACCAATATGGACACCCCTCCCTTCGATCGCTACCAGCCGTATCTTCCTGATACTGACCAGCCCCTTTCCAGCTACCGCCAGAACGACGATACCCTGCAATGAGCCTGCTGCTTGACGCCATCAAAAAAGCAGAACAACGTGAGCGTGGTAACGAGACTGAACCTCGCGAGCCTCCTGCCGTGGCTATCGAGGAAAATGAGGACCCGGTAACCTCGGATACCAGTGACCTTGACCTTGCCATCGACCTGGACCTGCTGGATGACCCGGTAGACCCTGTCGATACCCAGGCTGACGAAGCGGCCGAATCTGACACGGAAACGGCCACACCCGAGTTGACGATTGACACCGTCGATACGGCGCTCACTCTCGCCATTGAAGAACCGCAAAATGCGCTGGAGAAGGACCCATCGGCAGACGCGACGCTCGCCGGTACCCCCCTGGTCGAAGAACCTGAACCTGTACCCGTCGTAGACCCACCGGCTACCAGCGAATCAGTCGCGCTGGAGCCACCTGCACCCACCCCTGACCCGATCCCAGAACCTGAGCTGGTCATGCCAATTCCGGCACCGGTGACCCAGGATGAAGAACCTCCCGCATCACGAGAACCCGCCCGGAAATTTTCACCGGTTTTTTTCCTGGTGTTGCTACTCCTAGGCCTGGGCGGGGTTGGCGTTTATTACTACCTGGCAAGCCTGGGCGACACTCCGCCCACCAGCACCGCAGAGCACACCACAGTTTTTAGTAACTTTCACCGTCAGAGCGAACCGGCAGTCGGGGCCGATGAACCCGATCCTCAACCCTCGGCGCAGACCATCGGCAACACCGTCACAAACACCGCAAACGCAGAACTTGACCAATCTGAGCAGTTAACCCCGGCACCGGCTACGTCGTCCTCGAACCCATTATCCCGAGCCGACCTGACCAATCCAGACAATCGACTCGACCCGGGCCCTGTAAATACTGCAGCCTTCCAGACCGTCATTCCTGCCGAGTCCATCGTGATAAAGCGCTCGGTGGCCGCCAACCACGAAACGCTTAAACAGCAGGCGCTCGCAGCGTTTGATTCCGGAGACCTGCAAGCTGCCGAACAGCAGTATTTGCGGTGGAAAAACCTGCAACCGCAATCCGTGGCCGCCCGTTTCGGACTGGCACGGGTCGCACTAGCGCGGGCCGACGTAACCTCTGCTCGTGCTTATTATCTGGATATTTTGCAGCTTGAGCCCGATAACACGGCAGCCCAGGCCAGCCTGCTAAATCTGCCCGGTCTGGAAAATCAGGAAAACCTGAGACGGCTACAAGCCCTGCTCGACGCCCATCCGCGAAATAGTTACCTCAATTATGTGATGGGTAATTACCAGGCCGGAATTGGTCGCTGGCAGCAAGCCCAACAGCTCTATTTCAACGCACTGTCCGGTCAAAACGACAACGCGGTATACGCCTTCAACCTGGCGATCGCGCTTGATCAGCTAGGTCAATCCGCGGCGGCGGCGGATCACTACCGCCGGTCTTTAAGGTTAACCACCGAACCGCTTCCGGCAACGGCTCGACAGCAGGCCGAACAGCGGCTAATCCAGCTCACTCCTAGTACACAGCCGGTAAACCCGAAATGAACAAACCATTACCCATTGGCCTTCAACTCCAGCAAAAAGGCCTGGTCACCGAGGATCAGATTCAGATAGCCCTGCTGGAGCAGAAAAAAAACGGTGCCCCGCTGGCTCGTATTCTGGTTGCGATGGGTTTTATCAGCGATGCTGTCGCCCGTGACGCACTGAGTGAAAGTTTTGGCCAGGAAAGTGTCGACCTCAGCGAACTGGTACCTGACGAAGAGGCACTGGCCCTGGTGCCGCAGGAGCTGGCACGCCGACACCACCTGTTACCGATTAGCCTTGAGGAAAACGGCACTCAATTAGTCGTTGCCATGGCCGACACTCATGACATGATCGCTCTGGATCAACTCCAGGCGCTGGTCGGTAACCAAATTGGGGTCAAGCCGGTGATGGCCGGCGAAGGTGATCTTGATGCCAATATTGATGATTTCTACGGTTACTCGGTCTCCATAGACGCCATCCTTAAAGAGATCGAAACCGGGACCATGGATCTGTCCTCGATCGAATCGATGGGCCTTGAAACCTACGAACAGCCAGTGGTTCGATTGGTTAACGCACTGCTCACCGAAGCCGTCAAACAAAGAGCGTCGGATGTCCATTTTGAGCCAGAAGCACAGTTCGCTCGTGTCCGTTACCGCATTGACGGGGTACTGCGGCAGATCCGTAGCCTGCACAAAGATTACTGGCCCGCCATGGTGGTCCGGCTAAAAATCATGTCGGGCATGAACATCGCCGAGAACCGTGCCCCCCAGGATGGCCGTATCAGCCTGCGCTTGCGAGGCCGGCAGGTGGATTTTCGAGTCTCTGCCCAGCCAACGGTCCACGGCGAAAACATTGTGTTACGCATTCTTGATCGTAACCAGGCTATCGTGCCGCTTGATCATCTTGGACTTTCCGAGACGGCACTCACTCAATTGCAACTCATGATCGCGCGACCGGAAGGCATCATCCTTGTCACCGGCCCCACTGGCAGCGGCAAAACCACCACCCTCTACTCGGTGCTCAATCACATTAATTCTGAGCGCATCAACATCATGACCCTGGAAGACCCGGTGGAGTACCCCCTGAGTCTGATTCGTCAGTCAACCGTCACAGAAGGAAAACTTGATTTTGCGGAAGGTATTCGCTCGATGATGCGCCAGGATCCAGACGTCATCCTGGTGGGCGAAATCCGTGACAAGGAAACCGCCGAAATGGCCTTCAGAGCAGCCATGACCGGCCACCAGGTGCTCTCGACTCTGCACACTAACTCTGCTCTTGGGGCGTTACCTCGTCTGGCGGATATCGGCGTCAGTAATCAGATTATCGCGGGCAATATTATCGGCATCAGCGCGCAACGATTAGTACGCCATCTCTGCAAGGAGTGCCGTGAAGCCTACCGTCCGGGAGAACTGGAACGGAAACTACTCGGCATCACGGATGCCGACATCACCCTGTATCGTGCGGTTGGCTGCGATGCCTGCCAGATGCAGGGCTATAAAGGTCGTTTTTCAGTCACCGAGGTGGTTCGTTTCGATGACGATCTCGACGAACTACTGCTACAGAATGCTCCCCTCACCGCTATCCGCAATCTGGCAAGGGAAAAAGGCTTTCAAACCCTTGCCGACGATGGCACCGCGCGTATCCTCGATGGACAAACCAGTATCGACGAGATCACCCGCGTGATCGATCTCACTCAGCGTCTTTGATGATCTGGTTAAAAAACACCGATGCCCATACTTAATTATGTAGCGATTGATGCCGAAGGCCACCGCCAGAAAGGCAGCCTGAGTGCCGTTAGTGAGCAGGACCTAGAGACCCGATTGATGGCGATGAATCTGAGCCTGATTTCCTCGCGGGAACAGAAGCTCGGCAAACGCAGTGGTCGCCGCGGGGTCCGCCGTAAAGATTTGATCAATCTCTGCTTTCATCTGGAACAGTTGATCCGCGCCGGCGTGCCTCTGCTGGAGGGATTAGAGGACATTCAACAAACCACGGACAACCGGGCGCTAAAAATCATCATTACCTCGATAATCGCGGACCTGCAGGGAGGAAAACTATTTTCCGAAGCACTGGCCGACTACCCGGAAGTTTTCGACAAGGTGTTTATTACCCTGGTCCAGGCCGGTGAAACCACCGGCGGACTGGCCGATATTTTTGCCGAATTAACCCGGTCGATTAAATGGCGCGATGAGTTAATCGCCAAAACGAAACAACTGTTAACTTATCCGGCCATCGTCTCATTGGTCATGCTCGGGTCGATCAGCTTTATGTTCGGCTATCTGGTTCCACAGCTAGTGGATTTTCTAATCAACATGGGCCAGACGCTGCCGCTACAGACCCGTGCCCTGATTGCTATTTCGGACTTTTTTGTCGCCTGGTGGTGGGCCCTGTTTGGTTTTCCGCCGCTGTTGATCATCGTTGTTCTAGTAATCGCCAAACGTAACCCACATCTACGTTACCGCATCGACCAGTTCAAGATATCGGTATGGGTGATTGGCCCGATCCTGTACAAAATCATGCTGGCCAGAATGAGTAATACCCTCTCGATGATGTATGCGGCGGGCATACCTTTTATCGAATCCATCCGTATGAACCGTGAAATAAGCAACAACCTGGTGATGGAAGCCGCCCTTGACGAAGTGGCTGATTCCATTTCTCGGGGGACTCAGATCACTACAGCATTCTCTCAGGCAGGCATGTTTTCACCGCTGGTCATTCGCATGTTAAAAATCGGCGAAACCACCGGCGCCCTGGATCAGTCGCTGAAAAATGTTAGCTATTTTTACGACCGGGAAGTCGATGACGACGTCGGTCGATTGCAGGCCATGATCGAGCCAGCCTTAATCGTCATTATGGGGGTAATGCTCGGCTTCGTCATTGTCTCGGTTCTCGGTCCGGTCTATGACATGCTAGGCAAGCTGGATATTTAGAATCATGGCCGACCAACTGATACTAATGATCTATCCTCAGAGCGCCTCGATGCAACGCTGGCAGGGGCGACGGTTGCTGGATCAATGGCCGTTGACCACCGCTGAACAGAGCCGGGAATCAATCGCCAGCATCATCAAAGACCATGCACAAAGCCCGGTTACGGTTGTGCTGGATACCGCTGACGAGGAAATTCGCCAGGCTTTGATTCCTAAAATCCTGGGTAATGGCCGCCGCCAACTGCAGAAACGGACCCTGCAACAGGCATTCCCCAATAACGAATATCGCGCCCTTAGCTCTCAGGGTAGTGTTCGTGGAAAACGCACCGACGAGCGACTACTACTATTAGCAATTACTCACGACGATCTGCTCAACAGCTGGCTAACGTTACTTGCTGATGCTCATGCGCTGGTGTGCCGGATCACCACTGCATCAATGCTACTGACAGAGCTGGCCCGGCAGATTGGGGGACAAAACGAGTATGAGCTGCTGGTATACCGGCATCCGGAACAGGGATTGCGCCAGCTTTTCCTAAACAATGGACGGCCTGGGCTCAGTCGATTATCGATGCCTACCACTGGGAGCGGAAACATCGTCGATCAATTTGCCACCGAAGCGGCGAATACCCGTCTGTATCTGAATAACTCCAAAGCCATGCCTCGCGATGCGACTTTGACTGTCCATATCCTCAATCGTGATCACATGAACACCGCCTTAAACGCAGCGCTCGCCGATCTGACTCAGGTAGACCTGCAACTGAGCAACCTTAGCGGCCTGGTGAAGCGGTTCTCGTTGAAGCTCCCGGATATCGAACAATCGGCTGAGCACCTGCTTGGTTCCATAGCCGCTAATTACCCACAGAAACTGATGGATCTGGCGCCTGCAAGTGTGCTCCGAGAATACAGCCGCTACACCACGGGCCGTTATGCTGTTTACGCTGCAGCAGTCGCCACCGCCGCCATGCTGATGTGGTCGGCGACCGAATTCTTTGCTGTGTGGGAGATTTCTAATCGGGCTGATGAACAGAAGGAGTTGCTAAGCCGCTGGCAACAACTGGAACAGAATGCCATCGCCGACGCACTGCCCAGTTCGGTTCCTCCGGCCACCATGAAGCAAGCATCGGAACTTATCGAACAGCTGCGAGAAGAACGTCGCTTTCCAGAACCGGCCCTGAGACAAGTCGCGGCCGCCCTGGCCGACCACCAACACCTGCGCTACCGAAAAATCGAGTGGGCCGCTCCTGATCAACCGCTCACCCGTTATCAACAGCCAAAGCAGATCGATGACAATATCGACCAGTTCACCGACTCAATGGAGCCTGAAGGTACACCCGGACCGACCGAGCAGCTGTTTCTGGAATTTCAGATCGAACCCTTCGATGGAGACTATCTGAGCGCTACTATAGAAGCAGAGAACACCGTAAAAATACTTGCCCAGTTGCCGGGGGCGAGAAGTGCCGAAATGGTCAGTGCACCACTAAACGTTGATTCCCAATCGGATTTCAGCGAAAACATCGCGTTGGGTGATCAAGCTGAACGGCAAAAACCCCAGGCCCGATTTCAGGTAGTCATCACCCTGGAGAATCCAGCCAATGTCACTACCGGTGTTCCTAAAGGCTGGCGCCCGGAGACAATGCCTTGAGCACCTTTAGCCTCAAACGAGATGATTATCTCGGCCAGGCGCTGATCAAGGCAGCAATCATTATCGGCGGCGGCCTGCTAATCGTCGCTCTGGCCTGGCAATTACGCTCAACGGCCGAAACAAAAGAACGGTCGTTTCAGCAACAGATGGATTATCTTCGCCAGGAGGTAGCGAGAATCCGCCAGGACCGCACCTGGACCGAAACGTACCAGCCCAATTACGAGAAAATGGTCGCTGATGGCCTGATCGGTGAAGAGAGCCGCCTCGAATGGCGAGCGCTGGTGCTCAACCTGGCGAAACAGCTCAAATTACCAAAAGTCGAAATCACCTTCAGTCCCCGCAAAAATAGAAACGCGGCGGACGACTTCTTCGACGAACTGGAAGCCCCATCGTCAATCGCCAGTTATGAGTCAAAAATGTCCCTCGATCTAACCCTCTATCACGCGCTGGACCTGCCACACCTGCTGGAGCAGTTAGATCAGTCAGCGACAGCTATCCTTATGCCCAAACGGTGCTATCTGGCACTCGACAAGGACCCGGTCTACCTGGACGCGGAACCGTTAGTTGAATCGAATTGCGACCTTGGCTGGGTGACTGTCCAGCCAACCCCAGCCGCCGAGGCCTCCGGTGTTTATTAAAGGATGGTTACGGCACCTGCCGGTGATCACACTGGTCGGCCTGCTTTGCTCTCCGCTTCAGGCGGCGAACGATCCGATGGCCCGGCTTTTCTACACCCCACAGGAACGGGCGCGACTGGATACGATTCGCCTGTCCGGGATGGAAACGCTCCGCTCCACGACCAACCAGGAAAGTATCACTGCTAAAACGGTCACGCTGAGCGGCATCCTTAAAAAGCGACAGGGCGGGCTACGTGCGTGGGTAAACGGGAAACCTCTGGAGACCAGTGCTACCGACCTTCCGGTGCGGGCGGGCCGTGATCTGACAGAACAAAATCAATTGCCTTTATTACTACCCGGGGGATTAACTGCCGATCCAAAAGTGGGGCAGGTGGTCAATTTAATAAACGGCGAGCTGACCGAAAGCTATCAGCAGCCGCTGGAATCTCCGTCACCAACCGCTGAAACGGTGAGCAGCCCGCCCCTTGACTCAGAGGACGCCTCGGATGGGCGAGTCACTGACTAATTGCCACCGCAACCCCTGCAGCAACCATCGCCAGCAGGGGGTAGCGCTAATCCTCATGCTAACGCTCCTGGTACTGGCTGGCCTGGGACTGGTGCTCACCGGTCTGAATCTCTCCGATGGCCAGGCCGAGCGGGAACAGATCACCACGGCGGCGCTGGCCGAGGCTAAACAGGCGCTGTTAGATCACGGCGTATTTCTTGGCTACGAGAGCAGCACTGACCCCGGCTATTATTCCTTGCCCTGCCCGGACAGAAGCGTGGACGCAATTGCTGAGGGTGGAGCAGACGGCAGCTGTACGGTGGGACTCGGAAAAACGGCCCTTGGCCGACTACCCTGGCGCACCCTGGGGTTGCCGCCAATCATTGATGGTAGCGGGGAGTGTTTATGGTATGTCCTCTCCGGAAACCAGAACACTTCAAAACTGGCCAGCAACGGCTCCCTGTTTAATCCCGACAGCAAGGGGCAGCTAGAAATCCGCAATCGATCGAATACGATTCTGGCGGGCAATTCGCCCGATGAGCGAGCGATCGCCGCGATTATCGCCCCGGGCAGTGCCCTCGCCGGCCAGAATCGCACGGCTCTGCCAAACGGGGTGGATCACTGCGGTGGCAACTACACGGCTGACAACTACCTCGACAATACTAATGGAATTGACAACGCCAGCCCCTCAACCATTACCGATGCTGTCACTCAGCTGATCACGACCCATCAGGCGACGGAAAGCCTGAATGACCGCATAATCTGGATCACCCGTCAGGAGCTGGCAGACGTTTTTAGTCAAAAAGTGAACTATCAGGATAAAAACGGCCGAACCTTCAACGACAAAATCGACAACCTCCTTCTTGAGATCGGTATCTGCCTGGCTAATTACGACACCGGCGGATTATCCCGGCTGCCCTGGGCCGCACCGCTCGCCCTGGCTGACTATCGAGTGGACGCCAACTATGATGACGCACCAAACCAGCTGTTCGGCCGGCTACCGATGAGAATTGATGACAGCAATACCGATAGCGGCAATGGTGCGGCGGCGAGCTACGTCGAAGATTGCCTGGCAGCCAACCCCAGCACCGAAATAGAGAACTACCGCAAGCATTGGAAGGATCACCTGTATTATGCGGTGGCTGGTGATCACGCGGCTGATCAGGTGGCCCTGCCCAACTGCAATACGGGAAACTGCCTGAGCGTCGATGGCAATGGTGATTACGCTGCCATTATCCTGTTTGCCGGCCTGCCAGTATCGACCCTCAATCAAATTCGAAACGACGCTTTTCCGGTCGGCGATGTTGATACCAAACAACAGCTGGCCAGCTATCTTGAAGGCTCAAATCTGGCCAATTTCCCAGACAATAACGGCGACAAAGATTACGCGAATACCGCACTCCCCGGCATTAACGACCGGCTTTTCTGCATCGACTCAGCCGATCTACTCAACGGCATCCAGCCGGACGGCGCCTGTGACTAAAAGTAAAGATAACGTCATGGAAAATTTCACCGGTAGCGCAGACAACCACGGCGGCTTTTCATTGATCGAAATAGCCATCGTGTTAGTCATAATTGGTCTAATTCTAGGTGGATTACTGGCCCCATTGAGCACCCAGCAGGAGATCAGTGATATCAAAGAGACCCAGCAAATCCTGGATGAAACTTTAGCCGCGCTATACGGTTATGCCTACAGTAATGGTGGCACGCTACCCTGCCCCGACACGGACGGCGACGGCCTCGAAGACAGCGCCGCCAACTGTCCTCGCCGCGAAGGAGACGTTCCCTGGGCAACACTGGGCACACCGAGTGGCGATAGCTTTCGTGGCAATCGACTGGGGTACCGAATCGACGCGACCCTGACCAACCATGCCACGATTTTCTGCGATTCGTCGAATCCGGCAACCATGAATATTTGCACCGACAACACCTGCGGCACCACCCTGACTGGCGCCGCTGCGTTGGTGATCTGGTCCCATGGCAAAAACGGTTTTGGTGCTACTAATGCGCAGGGCGGCACCAACGTAGCCCCGGTTTCACTCGATGAGAACGTCAACATCCACACGGCCAATGATGCCCTCGCCGCCAACGACAATTTCGTCAAGCGCACCCGTACCGATGCCTCATCAGCGGCGGGGGAATTCGATGACATGGTCGAATATGTAACCGATGTGCGCCTGTGCGCCAGGATGGTCGAGGCCGGCATTATTGCTCCCTGATGACTTGCCGATCAGCCGCCCAAACCGGTTGATACAAGCCGTGACGAATCACCCTTAACCCGTGGTTTCCTGGCAGAGGCTCTTGAATTAGTCCTTTGCCACCACCATCTGGGGTTAAATAGTCACCCTGTGAATGGCAGCTGGTTGAAGAAAATGTAGCGACCGTTCAGGTATACTGGCGCACGACGCGAGAGTGGCGGAATTGGTAGACGCGCTGGCTTTAGGTGCCAGTGGGGTAACCCGTGAGAGTTCGAGTCTCTCCTTTCGCACCAGATATCATGTAATCCCCTCCCTAAATTGTCATATGGAAACGCTAGCCCTTGGACGTTCAAACCGAGTTAGAAAGCACCCTCGAAGATAAAGGTGGCCTAAAACGCAGTCTGCGTATCACCGTCCCGGTCGAAACCGTCGACGAACAGATTAACAGCCGCCTTCAAAAACTTTCCCATACAACGAAAATCAACGGTTTTCGTCCCGGAAAAATACCGTTAAAGGTCATTCGCAACCGGTTTCTTAGCCAGGTTGAAGCGGAAGTCGCGGGCGAGCTGATCCAGGCGAATTTTTATCGCGCCATCATGGAAAAAGAGCTCAAACCGGCGGGTAACCCGGAAATTGATACCGACGGCGCAAAGGTTGGTAACAACTTTGAGTTTACCGCCAACTTTGAGGTATTCCCTGAAATTCAGCTCGCGGATCTCTCATCCGTGAGTGCGACCCGCAAAAGCGCCACTATTACGGATGCGGACATCGACAAGATGATTGCCAACCTGCGTCAGCAACGGGCGACGTGGGATGTGGTTGACCGAGCTGCGCAGACCGACGATCAAATCAAAATTGATTTTGAAGGCAGCATTGACGGTGAAGTTTTTGAGGGAGGCACTGCGGAAGGCGCCGACATTACCCTCGGCAGTGGACAGATGATCCCCGGGTTTGAAGAGGGTCTGCTGGGCATGAGCGCCGATGAAGAAAAGACCTTCCCGGTAACCTTTCCTGAGGACTACTCGGCAGAAAACCTGGCTGGCAAAGAAGCCCAGTTTAAGGTCAAGGCTATATCCGTGAGTGAAGCGACATTACCGGAGCTCGACCAGGAATTTATCGTTTCTCTCGCCGTTGAAGAGGGCACTGTAGAGGGGCTCCGCAACAAGGTTCGTGAAAACATGACTCGCGAACTGGAGCAGCGGCTGGAGGCGCAGACAAAAGCCACTGCATTTGACCTGTTGCTAGAACATAACGCCATCGAATTACCTGAAACCCTGGTTAATTCGGAAGCCAATCAACTGGCCCACAAGGCTCACGAAGGCCACGACCACGGTGACCATCACCATCACGATCTCGAACCACACCTGGAGGAAGCCCGCAAAAGGGTCTCCCTCGGACTGCTGTTATCCGAAATCGTCACCGTCCATGAGCTCAAAGCGGATGCTGACAAGGTACGGGCTAACATCGATCGTATGGCCGACCCTTTTGATGACAAGGAAGCCTTTGTAAACTGGTACTACTCCCAGCCGGAAAGACTGGCTGAAATCGAGAATGTGGTGCTGGAAAATGAGATAGTCGACTGGATATTTAATCAGGTCAATGTGATTGAAGAAGAGAGCGACTTTGACTCAATCATGAAAGCCAACTAGGTATCGAGCTCGACCAGTCACCGCCTTCCCTACTCACTGATATTGCTAGAAGGAACTTGAACCATGACGTTTTTAGAGACCTCCGGTGCATCACCCACCATCAGCCAGGGCCTGGTACCAATGGTCGTGGAGCAGACGTCTCGTGGTGAACGTGCCTACGACATCTATTCACGCCTGCTAAAGGAGCGTGTGATTTTTCTGGTTGGCCCCGTGGAAGATCATGTGGCCAATCTGGTCGTGGCACAGTTGCTGTTTCTGGAGTCCGAAAATCCCGACAAGGATATTCATTTCTATATCAACTCCCCGGGTGGCTCGGTGACTGCCGGACTAGCCATTTACGACACCATGCAATTTATTAAGCCAAACGTCAGCACGCTCTGTATCGGTCAGGCTGCCAGCATGGGCGCTGTTCTGCTCGCCGCTGGAACCAAGGGAAAACGGTTTGCCCTGCCGCATTCACGGGTGATGATCCACCAGCCTCTGGGGGGATTTCAGGGCCAGGCGGCGGATTTCGAAATCCACGCGGCGGAAATTCTCAATGTCAGGGAACGGCTCAACGCTATTCTGGCAAAACATTGCGATCGCTCCATCGATGAGCTAAAAAATGACACTGACCGTGACAACTTTATGAGCGCTGAGGAGTCAGTAAAGTATGGCTTGATCGACGAAGTCCTCGCGACACGGAAAGGCTAAAAGACATTTGAACGTAAAGGCAGAGACGAACACGCCGATATTCATTACAGTTGGCTGCAACAAGTAACGACAGGT
This sequence comes from uncultured Gammaproteobacteria bacterium, assembly GCA_913060775.1. Classification (GTDB taxonomy): domain Bacteria; phylum Pseudomonadota; class Gammaproteobacteria; order Immundisolibacterales; family Immundisolibacteraceae; genus QNFC01. The sequence goes on from CAJXVN010000001.1 coordinate 59,182, forward strand.
AATCCTATATGAGCGATGAAAACTCCCAGGACGACAGCGAAAAACTGCTCTATTGCTCTTTCTGTGGGAAGAGTCAGCACGAAGTTCGCAAACTGATTGCAGGCCCATCGGTATTTGTTTGTGATGAATGCGTTGAACTGTGTAACGACATTATTCGCGACGAGGTTAGTAGCAGTGAGGGTGAGGAAAAGCTCAACAAGCTGCCGACACCCAGCGATATATACAACCACCTGGAGGAGTATGTCATTGGGCAAAATAGTGCCAAACGCATACTGTCGGTGGCCGTATACAACCATTACAAACGGATTGAAGCCGGCGAACTTGCCGATGGCGTCGAATTAAGCAAAAGCAATATTCTGCTCATCGGGCCCACTGGCTCGGGGAAGACCCTGCTGGCGGAAACCATGGCCAGAATGCTGGATGTGCCCTTCACCATCGCCGACGCCACCACCCTGACGGAAGCGGGCTATGTGGGTGAGGACGTCGAAAACATTATCCAGAAACTCCTGCAGAAATGCGATTACGATGTTGACCGTGCCCAGCGGGGCATTGTTTATATCGATGAAATCGATAAGGTTTCTCGCAAATCTGACAATCCCTCAATCACCCGTGATGTCTCTGGCGAAGGTGTCCAGCAGGCACTCCTGAAATTGATTGAAGGGACCGTCGCTTCTGTTCCACCACAGGGCGGGCGTAAACACCCGCAACAGGAATTTCTTCAGGTCGATACCTCGGGAATCCTGTTCATCTGCGGCGGCGCTTTTGATGGCCTGGAAAAAATAATCCGTGACCGACTAGAACAGGGTGGAATCGGCTTTGCCGCTGAAATAAAAAGCACCGAAGAACAACAGGATCTGGGACAGGTTCTAGCCGTATCCGAGCCCCATGATCTGATCCGTTTCGGCTTAATTCCCGAGTTTGTCGGCCGGCTGCCGGTCATTGCGACCCTTCACGAACTTGATCGAGAGTCCCTGATCCGCATTCTCACTGAGCCAAAAAATGCTTTGACCAAACAGTATTCGAAACTGTTTGATATGGAAGGTGTTGAACTGGAATTTCGTCAACAGGCGCTCAATGTCGTTGCTGATAAAGCGCTCGAACGGAAAACCGGTGCAAGGGGATTAAGATCCATTCTTGAACATTCCCTGCTCGATACCATGTTTGATCTCCCCGACATGGAAAACCTCGAAAAAGTCGTGTTCGACGAGCACATCCTCGACGAAGATAGCCGGCCACTGATGATTTACGCTGACCAACCTTTAGAGGCGAGCGGCGACTAATCTCCCTCCGTTTCGAAGGTTTGGTTGATTTAATCGCCGCCGTCGCTTGAATCAATCACCGGCTATCCCCACCTGATCAGATAGAGACATCAGTCAATCGGCTTGCCGATTGACTGATTTTTCTATAGTCCGGCCTGAACACCTGCTCCCCATGGTTTCGCGCCGGTTATTACTCAACCCATCGCGTATTACACTGCTTTCAGATACGCGTTTTAACCCAGAGGTTCGCCCGTGAGTCAGGATCAACCCTCTCCGACAACCATAACGGATCTACCAGCACTGCCGCTGCGCGATGTTGTTGTGTTTCCGCACATGGTCATTCCACTTTTCGTAGGTCGACCTCAATCGATTGAAGCACTACAACGGGCAAACCAGGGCGACAAACAGATTCTGCTCATCGCCCAGAAGGACCCGGCACTGGATCAACCCGATGAGGGCGACCTTTACAGTACCGGCACCCTGGCCAACATTCTGCAACTGCTTAAACTCCCCGACGGCACCGTTAAAGTACTGGTGGAAGGCGTCGCACGGGTTACCCTGGTCGAATTCTCTCAGGGCGATGACTGTTTCGTCGCCACCGTGAAAACCTGTTCAGAAAAGCTACCGGACGCGGCGGATCAGGAACCGCTGATGCGCTCTTTAATTAACCAGTTTGAGCGCTACGTTCGTAACAGTGAAAAAGTGCCCCCTGAAATTATCAGCGCGCTGAACACCATCGACTCTCCGGGTCGTCTCACCGACACCGTCGCTTCCCACCTGTCGCTGCGGCTGCAGCAGAAACAGGAGCTGCTTGAGAACACGGACATTACTACCCGTCTGCAGGCACTGATGCGGGAGATGGAAGCCGAAATTGACCTGATAAAGGTTGAGAAGCGGATGCGCTCGCAAGTTAAAAAGCAGATGGAAAAAGGGCAGCGCGAGTATTATCTGAACGAACAGATGAAAGCCATCCAGAAAGAACTGGGAGATCTGGATGAGGGCGGAAATGAGATCGATGAACTGGCCGAAAAGATCGAAAAGGCAGGCATGTCGAAAGAGGCCCTGGAAAAAACCAGAACTGAATTTAACAAGCTAAAAATGATGGCTCCAATGGCCGCCGAAGCTACCGTGGTACGCAACTACGTAGACTGGATGGTCTCTCTGCCGTGGAAAAAACAGTCACGAATCCGTACGGATTTAGCAGAAGCTCGTGCGGTACTGGATGCTGATCACTTTGGTCTTGAAAAGGTTAAGGAACGCATCCTCGAATACCTGGCAGTGCAACAGCGGGTTAAGAAACTCAAAGGACCGATCCTCTGCCTGGTGGGGCCACCGGGCGTGGGTAAGACCTCACTCGGTCAGTCAATCGCTCGTGCCACACGCCGAAAATTTTCGCGCATCTCCTTAGGTGGCGTCCGTGACGAAGCAGAAATCCGCGGTCACCGACGCACCTACATCGGCTCTATGCCCGGCAAAATCGTGCAGAATTTGGCCAAGGTCGGCACTCGCAACCCCCTCTTCATGCTCGATGAAATCGACAAAATGGCGATGGATTTCCGCGGCGATCCTGCATCGGCCCTGCTCGAAGTACTGGACCCGCAGCAAAACCACACCTTTAATGACCATTATCTGGAAGTGGACTACGACCTTTCGAACATTATGTTCATCGCCACCTCTAACACGCTCAACATTCCGCCAGCATTGCTAGACCGCATGGAGGTGATTCGACTTTCTGGATACACCGAGGATGAAAAACTTAACATCGCAAAAGAACACCTGCTGGCTAAAACGTTAAAAGACCACGGCCTCGACCTGTCTCTTATACACATCTCCGAGCCCACGAGACCTCTCTACATCTCGT
>CAJXVN010000002.1 GCA_913060775.1 uncultured Gammaproteobacteria bacterium
TCTACACTATCCTCTTCGTCGGCAGCGTCAGATGTGTATAAGAGACAGATCCAGAGCGGTGCCCATTCGCATTCATATAGGTCCAGATCAGCGGCCATCCGCTCGCGCAGGTGGCTGAGTGAATCGTTGACCACTTTCCTGATATCCGCACCAAAAAACAGCAGATCGCCGGCCTCAGCACCCGTCCGCTCAAGAACGGCCGCAACAACATCGTCGGGCAGAAACTTAAGTATCGGCGACTGTAACTCCACTCCACCATCAGCCGCCGGGTTAAGCTTGATATACGCCAGCCCTTTGGCACCAAACCGCTTAACGAATTCGGTGTATCCGTCAATCTCTCGGCGGGTTAATCGATCAACCCCGCCCGGAAGGCGCAGCGCAGCGATTCGCGATCCGTCATCATTCGCCGGCCCGGAGAACACTTTGAAATCGACCTGTGTGAACAGGTCGCCCACCTCGACCAATTCCAGCGGGATACGCATATCGGGGCGATCGGTGCCAAACCGATTAACCGCATCGGCATAGGTCATGGTGGGGAACGGCCCCGGTAACTCTACGCCCAGGGTCTCGTCAAACAACCCACGGACCATGCTTTCAGTCGTGTCCATGATTTGCTGCTGGTCAACGAAAGACGCTTCAATATCAATTTGGGTAAATTCTGGCTGTCGATCGGCCCGCAGATCCTCATCACGGAAACAGCGGGCGACCTGAAAGTAACGATCAACGCCCGACATCATTAGCAGTTGTTTAAATAATTGCGGCGACTGTGGCAACGCGTAAAAGTCATTCGCGTGCACGCGGCTGGGGACCAGGTAATCTCTCGCCCCTTCCGGCGTTGCCTTGGTCAGAATTGGCGTCTCTACGTCAATGAACCCCTGCTGATCAAGAAAATTACGCACATAGGTGGTTGCCTTCGAACGCAGTGCCAGCCGGTTGAACATCTCCGGTCTGCGCAGGTCGACATAACGGTAGCGCAGCCGGATATCATCATGGACGTCATCGTCATCCAGCTGAAACGGCGGAGTTTTGGCACTATTCAACAGCACCACTTCCTTACCGAGCAGCTCCACCGCTCCACTGGCAAGGTCTGGGTTAACGGTTCCGTCGGGCCGCGCTCGAAGCCGCCCAGTCACTTTTAATACAAACTCATTGCGCACCCGTTCAGCCAGCGCAAAGGCCTCTACCGTATCCGGATCAATCACCACCTGAGCCAGGCCAGTACGATCACGCAAATCGATAAAGATCACGCCCCCATGATCACGGCGCCGATGCACCCAACCACACAGGGTGACAGTCTGGTCGATCATTTCGGCGTTAATATCGCCGCAGTAGTGGCTGCGCACAGAAATTTTTCCTCAATTAGCTAAAGTAACGGCTAACCGGCGTTGAACCGGACCGTTTGGGTGGATGTTAAACCAGAGAGGCCCACAGCGAAGTGGGCCTCTCCATCAAATTGAACCGGCAAACAAGCCAGGCACTCGATCAGGCAGCCGAAGCCGTAGAATTCCCCGAGGAATCAGATGTACTGGTCGGAGCGGCTGGCTCAGCTGAGGTCTTAGCAGCGGTTTTAGTGGTAGTTGCCTCACTGGCCGCCGATGGGTCGGTAGATTTATTTTTAAAGTCAGTCTCGTACCAGCCAGTACCCTTCAACTGAAAGCCCGGTGCCGATATTTTCTTTTCAAATTTAGATACGCCACATTCGGGGCAGTCAACCAGAGGGGCGTCTGTCACCTTTTGCAGCACGTCTTTACTATGTCCACACTCAAGACAGTGATACTCGTATATTGGCATAACCAGTTAACTCCAATCTAAGCTGATTTCTAAATCACGATAATACTCAGTGGGCTTTTTTAACCTTACCGAGCAGCCCCGACTCGTTGTTTAACAGTACTTACCTGTTAATCGGCAGGATGAGCCTGCAGATACTGCTCGATAAACATCATCCGGTCGTTCCCCCACCAGATCTGATCATCCAGCATCATCATCGGCGCACCGTAAACCCCGGCAGCATGAGCTTTAACTCGAGATTTTTCAAACCGTTGAGCAGCAGCGTCAGAATTAACAAAAGCCAGAAAATCACTAGCGTTCCAGCCCATATCATTAGCAATTTTAGTCAGAAAACCATCATCGTTGGCGTCCTGACCGCCAACACCCCACAACTCGTGGAATACCTTACTGACGTAGGCTTCGACGTCGCCCTGGTCAATGGCAAAAAAGGTCCCGGCGTTAACGCGTTTTCCGACCATCCCCGAAGGGAACGCAAAAGGAACACCGTAGTGGTCAGCCCAACGATTCAAGTCCTGCATCAGCGCACGGATTTTAGGCTTAACCTTCTGGTTTGACGGACCATAATTCCCGGCCGCTAATTTGGCGGTGGGAATATCCATGACGTTGTATTCCAGCGAGTAACCATATTTTTTGGCTAACTGCGGTAACTGTGTAATCGCCAGATAGCTAAACGGGCTAATGAAGTCAAAGTAAAAATCTATCTTCCGGCTCATAACTGACCACTCCTTGAATTGAGTAACTGGTGTCACCGGTAGCCGACTTCAACCGGACAAACAACATCATAATGCAGAAACGAAAAAAGCCGGGCAATCATGCCCGGCTTAAATATCGGCTATTAGCACCTGTCTACCTTAACAGAACAGTTCCTTCGCACTAGGCAGCAGTGATACAGACGTGCCCGTCATCAACCGTCACCGGATAGGACTTTAATGGCACCACACAGGGGAAAGCGGTCGGTTCGCCCGATTTCAGATCGAATCGCCCACCATGAAAGGGGCATTCAATTTCCAGCCCTTCCTGATAGCCGTCGGTCATCCATGCCATACCGTGGGTACACATGTCATCGACCACGTAGTAGTCACCCTCGAACTCCCACACGGAAAGCGCCGGAAACCCTTCCGGGTTTACCTGCAATGGCGCTTCCTCTTTTACCTCGTCTGTTTTACATAATTTAATTAAGTCGGCCATAACCCTTGCCTGAAATTTACGATCACTGCTCCGGCTATTGCCGGTACGGAAGCCCGAAAGTATACCTAAACCGAGGCTCCAGATTGAACCCCTTCACTTTTTTCGTCTTCAGACTCAAACACAAAATCCGGCTTAAAGACATAAACCATGGCGGGAATGAGTAGCAAAGAACTAATCGCAGAAACCGATAACCAGAGCGCTATCAATAAACCCATTTCCGCCTGAAACCGCAACGATGAGGTGTACCAGAGCAATACGCTTAGAATCATGGTAGCACCGGTCACCAGCACACCCCGGCCAGCGGTTAGCAGGGATCCACGCAGGGCAGCATTCAGGTTCTTGTTTTCCAGGTATCGCTCGCGAATACCATCAACAATGTAAAACGCATAATCGACCCCAAGACCAATACCCAGTGCGGCCACCGGCAGTGTATTAATATTCATACCAATGTCCTGCCAGTACATAAATGCGAAAGTAACCGCATTGGACATCAATACCAGTGGGATAAAAAACAATCCCGCAACTGTCGACCGGTAGGCGAAGGCTGCCAATGAGAACAGCACCAGCAGGGCCAGAGAAATACTCTCAATTTGTCCCCTGAAGATTTCCTCATTAACCGCAGCGAGCACGCCGATGAGCCCACCTGCTAGCTTATATTCCGCATTTTCCAGCGGATTGTTCGCGATGTACTCCTTAATTCGGGAGATCGCGGTGCGAATGGTCTCCCCCTTATGGTCGCGAAAGAAAGCAGTGATCGCCCCAACCTGATAGTTGACGTCCGAGAAGCGGTCAATATCGCCCGGATCCGACCCCTGAAGATACATATAGATGAGCTCTCCATTGATATTGGGATCGGTGCCAAACTCATCAAATCGGGTATTGCCCTCATGAAGACTGACGTTAACCGGTCCAATCAAATCGACAAGCGACACCGTGCCGCCAATTTCGGGTTGATTCTCCAAAGAACGCTGAAAGTTCTCCATATTTCTTAATACGCTGGGCTGTTTGAGCACGTCCCCTTCCTTGCCCTCAACCACCACGAACATTCGATCACTGCCCTGAAAGGCCTGATTGATCGCGTCTGCATCTTCGTTATATCGCGAATCGGACCAGAGTAGAGGCGACCCGGGGTTCGCGTCACCAACGGTGACGTTAAATGCAAAATACCCGGACACCAGAAATACCAGCATAGCGAGCACGAGAATCACCATCGACCCCTTACCAATCACTATATCTGCGCAGCGATTGAGCAATTTCTCGATAAACACACCGGTGTTAATCGGAAAAGCCACCTGTTCAGGCCGTCTTACCCAGGAGAGCAGTACCGGCGTCAGGATGATGGCACTGAATGCGATAGTGGAAACCCAGATACTGCCGATGACCGCCGTCTTCTGCAGCAACGGCATTGGCATTGCATAGACCACCATCACGGCAGCCGTATCCGTCGCCACCCCGAGCATACCGGGACGGAATAGCGCCTTCATACTAGCCTTTGATGCTTCAATCGTATTCAAACCACGGGCTATTTCATCGTCAAAAGCCGTGGAAAGCTGAACAGCATGAGAGATCACCCTGGCAGACACCAGAAAAGCAATAACAATAATCAGCGGATCAAAATTAATCCCCAGCAGCGCCGCCATACCCAGTGCCCACGCACCACTCATTGCCCCGGACAGGAGTGGCAGCAGCACGCCCCGAAACGTACGAACCGTGACAAACAGCACAAACGCCATCGCGGCAACGGTCCAGCCAAAAATCTGCAGTGTTTCCGGCAGAAAATGAATGACCCAGCCGGTCAAAATGGGTTCACCCACCACGCGTACACTGACGCCGGGGGATTCGTGCTCTGCAACAATCGACTGAATGCTGGCAAATATCTTTTCATAGTCGATCAGCCGATCAATGAAATCGACCGTTATCAACGCTGATTTCTGATCCAGCGACACATAGCGGCCATACACCAGCGGGTTAGAAAGCACGGCCTGACGCAGTTCTTCGATTTCCCGATCATTAGCCGGCAAATCGGGAAACATCATCGGTTCGGTTTCGATGCCGTAAGTCGATGCCTTGATATCCTTCAATTTCCGCGAAGCCAGCGAGATGATCTGATACTGACTGGCCGCAGGCACGTAATCCATGGCCTGAGTAATACTCTGGATTTTCTCCAGAATTTCTCGGCGAAAAATATCCCCCTCTTCAACCGTAACCATCACACTAACAATGTTGGATCCACCAAAGGTTTCCTTATATTCATCGTTAGTTGAAATATAGGGATGGTCCACCGGTAGCAAGTCCTGAAACACCGTTTTGATGCTTACCTGGGTGGAAAAACCTGCCATTATCGCCGTGAGGCCAAAGAGAACCCCAACCACCACCCAACGACGGTGTACGCAGAAATCAACAAATTTATCTAACATCATCAACCTTCAGATTCGATTTATTTAAGGTTCAACACCCGGCGGCGTGAAATCCTGATGACCTTCTATACAAGCAGCAAAAAAGACTTACTTCAACCGGCCAAACAACTTCAAAGCGCCGTCTTTCCAGAGCGCTAACTTCTGGCCGGATAAATAAATGCCCCCGTGGCCGGGCTGCACACCCGAATACCAGACATTACCCCGAGATCCCAGGTTCTCCTCGATCCACTGGTCCTTGACCGGATCGAACAGCAATAACGCACCTTTTTCACCAACCGCCAGCCATTCGTTACCGTTCTGGGCGATACCGTAAAGGTGCTTAGTGGTCGGCGACTTAACCACCACCCAGGTCTCACCATCGTCACTGCTACTAATGACATGTCCATCGACACCCGCCGCGAGCCCATGGCCGGACTCATTAAAGGCAATGGCCATCAGACTGCTATCCAGTGGTGTTTCCTTGGCTACCCAGGTTTCACCCTGATCATCGCTACAACTAATTTGCCCGAATTCGCCAGCCACGCAGACACGCCCCTCACGAGCAAACGCAACGTCATTCCAGGCAACATCGTCACCGCCGGACACTAGCGTCCAGGTTTCACCCTTGTCGGTGCTGGACAATATCGAACCGTACTCTGCGGTCGCCCATACCCGACCATCTGGCGCAATTTCTGCTCGAAACATCTTCTTCGCAAAGTCGCCCAGAGGGGCGGGGACGGACTGCCAACTAGCACCGCCATCGGCCGTATGGAGAGTCTCTCCTTCGTTGCCAATCACAACGGCGGTCTGAGTGTCCCAGGCTGCGATGGAATGAAGATGATTAATAGTCGGCGTCGGTTGAACGCGAAACGTTTCGCCGCGGTCGTCACTACGGACGATCTTGCCATTTTTACCGACCGCCCAGACCACCTGATCATCCGGAATCGCGACATCATAGAACCGATCCCGTAACTCGATGATTTGCTCAGCAACGAACACGTCCGGTAATTCCACATCCACCGTAGAAAGCCAGCCAAGTGCTGCAACCACAACCACTGGAGGCACCAAAGACTTGATACGAAAACCCTGTTTAGCAGCCATAACCTCTTAAACAACTCCTGGACAAGATGGTTTCAGGCGCGGCCACAAGACTGACCGATCGCCCGTTTAAAAAAAAAAGAGCTATTCGTTTGCTCCACTCTACCCGACTAACCCATTTACAAATAGTGTTCATCGCTGTCGATTGCCAGCAAATTCCTCCCTCAAAGGAGGCTTATAGTCGCTACAGGTACCCAATTTCCGGTTGTTCAATTCGGGGTGTAACCGCAGCCCTCTCCCGGGTTGCAGGCAAATAGAAACCGGCAAAACGCTAAACCCACTAAAATGCTGCAGGTGCTAACAAAGCGGAGCGCAAACTTACCCTATTTTGCGCTGGGAAGATATATGCCCAGCACCTTTTTTTAACGGAAAAAAGAGCGATAAGTCTTTAAAAAGCAGACAAAAAAAATGGCCCCCAGCATTACCGCTGGGAGCCATTTAAAACAATTACCTGACGATCATTAGAACTGGTAGGTAATGCGTGCTACCAACTGGTCGTTATCGTCCAGCGTACCTAACAGACGCGTATCGTTTTCAACAAAACCCAGGTTCTGAGTTTTGCTATGCCGGGGCAGGAAAATATCCGCTTCCAACCTTACCCGCCAATGATCACCAAACACGAAGTCGACCGAGGGGATAAGGAACATGTCGAAATTCCCAAGATCCACACCAACCGCTAAACCAGGATTAATGGTGTCGTAGGCATAGTTCAAGGTAATGGCATTGGTGAGAATCGTGGAATGCTCACGCTTGTTTGCGCCATACCCGAACAGATCCAGGATATCGTCATCTTTATCAAAGTTGGTGATCCAGGTATCGAACAACTGGACCGTCCAGAACGATGGCCGTTGGGTACCGAGCAGGTCCATCAAGTTCAGGTTTTTATCAAACCCGACCATGATCCGCAGAGTATCTTTTTCAACAACCTTACCAAGACCAGGTACCGACATAGTCAATAACGCAGGAGCCTGAGCAAATGCCGCGTTGGGGATAGTAGGATCATATGCAGTCGCTGCCGCCGCTGCCGCGCTATCGTTACTGTTACGTAACAACGGAGTACACCCTAAGACCGCTACCCCATCGACACAACCTGCACCAAACGCTCCAAGATCAATAAAGGTATTGGTGCCCGTGTTGTAGGGTTTGTTGGGTGTAAACGCTAACTCAGCTCTGGCAACCAGATCGAAGGATTCTGAATAAGCATTCATCGACGCGGCAAACGTCTCAATCTCTGGCGAGATCAGATTGGTTGCATTCTGACTGGTAACCGGTCCATTTAGCGCAGTAGCCTGACCCCATTCGCCATAGTTGGTCGAACCGCCAAACACCGGATTACGCACGGTAATCCCGTCATTATCCAGGCCGCGCCAGTAGGCTAACGAGTAACCGATCTGGTTATAGACACCCGACCAACGGATACCAAAATTCTCATCGTCCTCATCGCCGGCACTGTGGTGAAAATTCTGCGGGCCAATAATTGAGTTGATTACATTGTTACCGCTCCACGGCTGTGGTGCCCAGCGCTGGCCCTGAAGTGGTGCAGTCGTACCGACATCGCCGCCCTCATCCCAACCGGGCCGATAGAGTAATTGCAAGGTGCCGCCCCATTCAGGGATATCAATTTCAACATTGGCCAGAATCAGAGGCTTACGCAGCTCTTCGTTTTCTGTTTCCAGAAAACTACGCCAGGTCAGGTCGTAACCGTGGACAATATCCATGGCACGGAAGAAATCGGTTTCTCCCCAAACCACCTGCTGCTTACCCAACTTGAAATGAGTGCGCTCACCCACATCAAAAGTCACATAGAGCTCACGCATCATGTCGTGAAAACGGTTCTGGTCGTAATCGGACAGGAAAGTCCCCTGGGCCCCAGCACCAAACGCGGAGGAATTTAACCCGGTGAATGGCGTTGTATCACAAAAACCATTACCAGACGGGGAAGGCTGACACGCCCCAACTTGTACAGCGTTAAACGGACCGCCGGGCAACCCACCTGTAGCAAGCAAAGTCGCAAAATCAGCCGCCGTTGTTCCAGGGGCGCCTATACCGAGGACACTTACGTCGTGATTAGTGACCGCGATAGGCCCTAAAATCGAGGTGTTTTCCAGCCCTTTTTCGTAGCTGGTTTCGTGCTCTTCGACGACGCGAAACACACTACCTATCTGGAATGCACCAAAATCCCAGGAAGATTCAATCTTGCCGGAAAACCGCGCCATGGAAAGCTCGTGTCGACCGCCCTGCGAGGTCTCGGTTAGTCCATTTTTCCAGGTGGTGTTATTGGAAAGATTCATGGAAAAGTGAGCACGGGCATAGCCGCTGTACTCAAATTCAACGGCGGTAGCAGGGGTTGCTACGCCCGCCAGCACCACTGCACTCGCGGCACCCAGCCGTAGCGAGCGTTTTAAGCCTCTCGGGATAATCATCATTTCAACGCCTCTGTTGGTAGACAAACTTAACAACTAACTTTAATTATTATGCTTAACAAACTGCTTTTTATACAGATATTCGATTTATGTCAATTTTCTATTGGCTGAATCGAGAACAGCCCTCCAGACAACTGAACACGCCTGGTCTGGATTTTACTGGAGGCAACACTTAACACCGTTAGCAGCAGCAATTCCCTGTCACCCTGCTAACTCCTCCGTAACACTTTCAAACCCGTAATTTTTTACTGCCGGTAACCGGCCCGTCTAGGCTAGCTTTAATACCGGCTTTAAGGTCGAACCATTTTCTGAATCTTCCGCTGCCTGATTAATTTCGTCGAGGGTGTAGAACTTGATCAACTTATCAAACGGGAACTTACCCTGTTTATAGAGCTCAATTAGCCGCGGAATGAAGATATCCGAATTACTGTCACCCTCAATAATGCCGCGCAAACGGCGATTAAAGAGCATGAAATTCACATCAACGTTAACCGTACTACCCATTGCCGGGGCACCGACGATGCCGCCTTCTCCGCCCATCGCCAACGTGTAGATCGCTCCTTCTAGCACCTTAGCGTTACCGGTAGTTTCCAGCATATAGGGGGTGCCACGGCCACCAGTAAGCGCCATAACCGCTTCAACCGGATTAGTTTCAGCGGCATTGACCGTGTGGGTAGCGCCCAGCTCAGTCGCCAGCTCGAGTCGATTCTCCTTAATATCGACGACGATGATCGTCGTACAGTTAGCCACTACGGCGCCCATGACTGCACTTAAACCCACTGCACCCGCGCCGAAAATGACAATGGTCGAACCAGCAGGCGGGTTAAGGGCATTTAGTACCGATCCAGCACCTGTCTGCACGCCACAACCGAGCGGACCCAGCAATTCAAGCGGCACACTCTGGTCGACGGGCACTGTATTGCGCTCGTAACTCAAGGCGTAGCCAGCGAAAGAAGATTGACCGAAAAAACTACAACCGAGGGGCTCGTCCCCGGCGTGGATTGTGCAATCTCCGCCGTGAGTACGTCCGCCAAAATTGAGCGGAAACGCGTTTTCGCAGGACAGGGAATCGCCAGCAAGGCAGTTACCGCAATGGCCACAGGTGTGAAAGGTGAGCACCACATGATCACCAGGCTTAACCTTGGTGACGTTTTCACCGACTTTCTCAACTATGCCGGAACCTTCATGCCCCAACACCATGGGCAGCATGGTCTCGTAGTTCTGATCGCGGATCGTCAGATCTGTATGGCACATGCCAGCAGCCACAATTTTGACCAGTATCTGATCAGCAGCCGGCTCAGTAATAACGACATCTTCAACCGTAAACGGACCGCCCTTTTCACGGACTACTGCGGCTCTGGTCTGCATTAACCTCTCCTTGGGAATAACCTGCGGCAATCACTGCATTCGCAGTCAATTATTACCGTTACTATAAACGTAATCACGATATCGCAGCGCAATATTATCGCGGTTCACACAGCAATCATACTTCAGGTAATCACAAACTTTGAAGCACTTTCAGGCCGTAATTGTGAAATCTTTAACGACTTGTGCATGCGCGAACAGATGAAACAACCTTAGCCTATTAACCGAACGTTTAGCAAACAGGAAAGCGTTTGGTAACAGCAACACAAGAATAGACTCGTTATTGAATGGCTGCGCCATGAATATCTGGTATCCCCATCGAGGGAAACACCAGGCGGTGGAGTCCGCGGCTTTGTCGCTATCGACCTTGCCGACTCAAGTGCAAATCCTAAGTTTAAAAAACCGCTTGCGCCGAACCAGCTCTAAATTTGTTGATTAACAGCAAATCCAGAGCGGAAACTTCCAGCAGTTATCTCGGTTGACACAACGCCCAACGCCGGCCTGCTCGATCAGAATCTTCTTCCACACCCTCAAAGCCGGAGACGCAGGGCATCGCCGCCCATAACCCTTAAAGACTGTTAGCCCTGATTACCCAGACTGCTGGAATCGAGAAATTTATCGTAATGAATGTTTTCACTGGCAATACCCGCCGCACTCATTACCTCAATCGCCGCATCAATCATCACGGGTGGCCCGCAGAGATAGGCATGACAGCTGGACAACCCGGAGACAACGGATTCGTTTATCGCGGTTGTCACCAATCCACGGGCGCCCTGCCAGTCGCTATCCTCGGCCTCATCAGACAATACCGGCATCAGCGTAAAGGCTCCCTGCCACTGAGCTCCGATTTCCTGCAATTCATCCATTAGATAAAGATCGCGTTGCTCTCGAGCCCCAAATAGAAACACCAGATCTCTTTTTACGCGACGACCTACGCCGTCCTCAAGAATCGCCTTGAGTGGCGCAAGACCACTACCACCAGCAACAAATAAAAGCGGTGCCTCACCTTCCCGAAGCCAGAAATTACCCGTGGGCCCCTGCACATTAACGATCTCACCGACACGATCCTCGGCAAACAGCCAGTCAGTGAAGCGCCCCCCGGGAACATGACGAACGATAAAACTAAGCAACTCACTACCGCCAGCTGCTGCCACTGTAGCAAATGAGTATTCACGCGGACGGTCAAACCCTTCAAGAGAGAGCTCTGCGTATTGCCCCGCTGCATACTCCATCCGGCCGTCGACCTTAATCGTTAGTGCCCTGGTATCGTGAGTCAACTCTTCGACGGAATTCACAGTCCCGGTTAATGACTGCCGAGCGAACTGCGGTCGGCCGCTCTCCAGTTCCACTTCAACCTCGATCTGTTCGCCCGGCTTAACGCGAGCCTGGCAGGCCAATATATAACCAGCATTCAGCTCTTCGATGCTTAAAACGTAGGAGAAGTCCCGAATGGCCTTGACCCTGCCAGCCGTTAATTTGCAACGGCACTGCACGCAGGTCCCCACCTTGCAGCTATGGGGGAAATCTATTCCTGCCGATAGGGCAGCCTGCAACAGGCTTTCGTTTTTCAGCACCTCAACCGTCTTTTCGAAGGGCCGAATAACCGCCGTTGCCGGTCCCTTATCATTTTTCCCAAACAGTCCGAATACCAAACGCTTACCCCCAGAGATGCTGTCGCATTAATCCAGATTAAAAAAAATGCTCCGCGCAAAAACTGCCCGAAGCATTACGATCACCTACCGACGCCCGCACCGCATGGGCATCGCAAACAGACGGTTGAACTAAATACTATAAATGTCGACAACCGCCGGAATGACGTCATTCAACAGAATGATTTTCTTACTCGCGATCACCAGTTTGTCGCCGTCGGCACGCAAACCATATTCATAACGCCCATAGAAGGTATCCGTAATCTCGTGGCGGTATGAATTAACAATGAAATTCGCATAAGCGGAAACCAGTCCGTCTTTTTCATCACCGAGACGAATATTGGTAACCGCGTGAGATGTTCTGGGCAGTGGCGTTGAAGCAGACGACATGCCCGACTCAATTCGCCAGATGCGGTCTTCCAGGCCATTTCGATTGCTGTAATAAATCAGCGAAATTTCGTTAGTCGGATCCTGGGTCATCTCGTGCTCAGAGTCCCAGGCCGGCATCCAGTATGTACAGTCCTCTGTAAACAGGGCCAACCAGTCATGCCAGCGCTGCTCATCCAGAGCTGCTGCCTCTTCATACAGCAGCGCGGTAACGGTTTCCATACGACTATTGCTCAATGATCTACTCCCCTTTTGTATTGTCTAAACAGCTTAATAGTTTTATTTATCTGCCAGCCCACTGGTGAACGTCCACTCCCCATCGACTAATCTTCAAATGCAGCCCGATCCAGCCGAGCCATCTTGCAAGCTAATCCGTTCGGATTATATAGGCGTAACCATCAGCGTCTGAATTCGGTAAGTATCAAAGACGCAGTGCTTCTGCTTGAACTTCAGCACGCCCTCTTCACGGACAATTTTGTCTACATACTTACCCGCATTGTAGATTTTAGTCTCGCCATCGAGCAGGGTCTGCATCACCAGATAATTGGACTGAGCGGTGATAACCCCATCTTCTTCGCTGATGATTCGGGTGTTACTAACCAGGTGACGATAAAAATGGGCCGCGTAAATATTGGCATTGCGTAAAGCCACAATGCGATCACGCAACATTCCTTTGCTGTCACAAAACATCACTGATACGGGTAAATTCTGATCCGCATTTTCCCGCGGTATCACCTTGTAATCGCATTTTTCAGTGAAAAACTCAGGCCACCGCTCAAGGTCATCGTCGTCGATGCACTGCACATAGGCGTGAATCAGCTCCTCAACTTCATATCGTAATTGCTGCTTGTCCAAACACTTGCTCCCAGGTTTTATTCAGGTCTTCAGCATCATCGCTGTCCGATTACTATTGCTCCTTTTCTGGATACCGCGTAACCCGGTTTATGGGATCACGATACCTCGCAGGAGACTCAGCCGACCTACAATAACAAAAAAATCCCCCGCCCATAAATGAGCTAGTGGTAAATCATCTTGAGCGACTCCGCTCAGGCGACTTTCAAATCCGAAAAACTCTCCCCGTAATCCAGGTCTGCATCGGCCCGTAACCAACCCGCTAACCAATCAATTTTTTCATCGCCGCCATTGCGTGAATTCAGTTGCGAATCACCCAGAATCATAGCGCCATTTTTGGGCTGTAATGATTCCCAGGGGCTGTCAACGCCTCGGGAACGATGATGTTTCGCCGCTCAGCTCGGTGCATTTCATTTACCGGACCTGGTTACCCGGGTTAATAACCTGGGCACCGAGAGTCATGCTGCTGCGATCAAATAACACCGGATTGGCTACGCCCCGGTCAAATCCTTTAACAACACCGGACCCTGCTCCGCCAACTTCCCTGTGCGCAGCAGACCTTTTTTATCGGACACCCACTCATAGCAGCGACGCATAGACAGAAACGGGCCCGCTAGCGGTTAAAAGAATATGTAGAGGTTCTTATCCAGGACCACTCGCATATCGAGATTTATCTTCCGTTTTAGGATTTTAAATTCATCCCCTTCGCGCACCAGAATATCTTCCCGCCCGCCTATCAAATTAGTCTCCTCGCGTTGGCGGCGATTACGGTAGATATGGAAATTGGAATAAACGCTGAGCTGCTGCTCCTGATCTGCATGGAACACCTCTACGTTACTAATTAGATGGCGAATTTTTGAGGGCGGATCTTCCATCCACACCATCCCGGTTTCCAGGCGTTTAACCCGGTCATCAAGATCCGAATAACTGTCGTTAAATATCCCGCCGTCATCCGGCGTGGGCGCAGGCCGCTTATCCCTGGTAAAGCGCACTTCGGTAATTGGTAGCCAGTAGTGAACATCCGGGTGCACCATTGACTCCAGCCACTGCCGATGCTGACGCTGGTTCATTAACCGGGCTTCGCGGTTATAAAACTGCTCAACCTGGTAAGCCAGTTCAAGCGTGACCAGGACTCCCTGTTCAGCCATTTCAGTCTCCATTAGGCGGCTTTAAAAGCGGCATCGACCGTAGGCAGTTTGGATACCGCACCCTCACCAAGCCATTGATCTACCCAGGTGTTGTCGTTCTTAATAACGTCATCCCAGTCAGAGGCCCGCATCATTTCATCCCAGAAACGGTAAAAACCCCGATAGGAGGTTTCACCGATAAAATTGGACCCCACCACACCAGGTAATTCCGGGTGGCGGCCCTCAACACCCAGCCCCATGGAAGCATTCATGGTGCCTTTTCGAGTTTGAAAACCCCGATTAGTGCGTGTGCAGGTCTCCATGTTTTCACCGTCATCACTTTCGAGCGTGCCAGCAGTGCCAAAGCTCATAATGGCTTCTTTCTGTATTTCTCGCTTCAATTCCGGAGACATGTTTTTCTGCACGAGGGTCCAGGTCCAGACCTCTATTTCATGAGGCCCCTTTGGATGCCAGACCTTGAAGGTGTTGGTGCCGTAGAGAAAGGAGCAGTTAGGAAACAGGCTGGCGTTCCAATGTCCGGTGTACATTTTGCCGGCCCACTCGCCCTGTTTTTCGATAACCTCCGGCAAAGTCTGCTGCTGAAATTCAACATAATTTTGCGGATTGCGATGAATCGCGTGACCCACATCCCAGATCACGCCAAAACCATGGCCATGGCGAGTGGTTATCTGGGCGCCCATATCATCTAGCGGTGGCATATCGCCGGCACCAAACGCACTACCCAAAGGCCCACCAATAACCTGTAGAGCCGCAACGTGTGTCCAGGTGATATGGTACCCATCACCCACAAAATTCTCGGTCGGTACTTTCCAGTTGCATTTCAAAATCGTCTTCATCGGCGTGCCAATCAGTTCTGCGCCGCCTCCAGTATCAGCCCAACTATCCATATACCAGGCCATCTCTCCAAGCCATTCGGCGAGCGGTGGAGCTTTCTCATCAAAACAGCCGAAAATAAATCCACGGTAATCATCCACGAGTGCCACCTCACGCAGACCCATGGAGTCTTTATCAAGCTTGTTGTAATAAACCTCGGTCTCTAAAGGGACTCCGGCGAGACTTCCATCGACCCCAAAGGCCCAGCCGTGATAACTACAGACAAAGGACCGGGTGTTGCCGCTATCGGCATGACAAACCTGGTTGCCACGATGGGTACAGGAGTTGATAAATGCCTTGACCGAACCATCTTTTTGGCGCGCCACAATGATCGGGTCTTCGCCCATGAAGGTGGTGAAAAAATCACCGGGCTCCGGGATTTGTGATTCGTGGGTCAAAAACAGCCAGGATCGTCCAAAAATATTTTCCATTTCCTGATCATAGATATCCTGATCCCAGAATACCTGCTTACTTTGTACTGCTTTATCGAGATCGATCAAACTATCGACATTTACCATGACAAAACTCCTGCATTGTGGGACCGGCGTCATCCAGTCTGGTGCTCGCTCATCATTCTTAAACTAATGGTGTAAGGGCGTTTTTTGGTGGGGCTACTGACCCGTTGGGCTACTTCAAAGCCGATTTCACGTTTCACGCGGCTGCGAATGTTATTATTTAACGGTCGTTAGGATCAAGCAATTTGACTACTTCCCGACTATTTTCTGCTGCAGCGCACAAAATATCCAGCATCGGGCAGAATGCACCGTAAATTAACACTGCGGGACCGCTATCAAACCTTAACCATCGATTGCTTTTTTGGCCTTACCGATCCGCATTACCAAATTTTGCGGCATCGCAAAAACATTGTTAGCCGAACAAGCCTTTAAGCTAGACCACACGATCACCCACCCAATACCGCCATTCATCTGGATGAAACAATCGGAGGGCAATCTACTGACGCCACCAATCAGCAACCGGGCCACCTATCTCAACTGGTCACAAACTCAGTGACCCACCTTTAGAATTGACGTTCACTGCCCACTACCCGGCCGGTCGCGACTGACCCGATAACCTCTCTGACCTACCCCGAAGGCTTCAATTCGAGCCGGTTAGTTGCCCAGTTCCCAAAACAACCGCGCACCGACATCACCGATCAATTTCCCACCGCTCCGCCAGGCTACTGATCGCAAATTAACTAACGTTCATTCACAAGCGAAATTAGGCCGCTACAACGGCCTGGCCCTCACCGACACCACTACCCGGTGACCGATTACCATTCTTTCGTTTACAGCCGCGCAGGCGTTCGCTACCATCCATCGAACGCTGGCGTAAACTGGCCTAAATAAAGGACTCAGTGTGGATGGAACGAGACATATTTTTTAACGTATTGCAAGGCAATCAGGCGATGGGAGTGGTACACAAAAATGATTAGTAGACGCGAATTTTTACGCGGTGGTGCAGTCGCCGGAATCGCTACCACCTTACCCGCAGGCGCGGTCATTGCCGCCAGCCAGACCAGGCCAACCGTCGCTTTTGATGCAATCTGTGACACCCGCTATGAAGAGGGCGACCAGTTTCTGCGCGCCGTATCGTCCCAGGCCTATCGAGTCCACGGCCTGGATAACGACCCCGGTTCCGTCATGCCGGCCATTACCGCTGCAGTCGCCGAAGGACGCGCCATCACCGGACTAACCACCGACGCGGCATTGCTGTTAGCCGAGCAACTGGCATTCGCAGAAGGCTACGCATTGACATACAAGGGGGTGCATAAACATCTCTCAACTGATCAGATCGAACATCAACTGACACTGGGGCAACGCTGGCAGGAGAGCATTAAACCAGCCCTGCTGGAAGCGGACAGTGCCTGGCCCGAGGTCATTGCCAAACTGATGATCACCGTTACGCCCGACACAGAGGCGTTGGTGGAAAAGCGCCTCACGGCCTCGGCCAGTCGTCACCCTGAGAGCCCCGGCCATCTGGTTTCGTGGATTTTGCAACCCATTTGATCGGGCCAACAACGAACCTCTGCCCGCCAGAATCGTGACTAACAGGGCAGCACCACTAAAATAATTAACTCGCCTGTTTCGTTGTCCGCAACCAGGCATTCCATTTGAATTTAGCTTCACTCTCCTGGGAGGAGACACCATGGCAGCAGTGCTACCCGACTGGTTATCACCGCAAGAATTTTCAACCGCGATCGACGAGATGGCCAATGCCATTGGGCAGCAGTGGGTCATCCACGACGGCGATCCAAAACTGCGCAGCTACCGCGACTCCTTTTCGACGCTGCCAGGCGACGCTAACGTACCGTCAGCAGTGGTAGCCCCGGACGGCATTGAAGAAATTCAGGCGATCCTGAAAATAGCCAATGAACACCGAGTACCTCTATGGCCAATTTCAACGGGTCGCAATTTTGCCTATGGCGGGCCAGCCCCGAGAATGCCGGGGTACGTGGTTCTCGATTTAAAACGGATGAACCGTATTCTTGAAGTCAACGAAGAGTACGCCTACGCCCTGGTAGAACCTGGTGTCAGCTACTTCCAGCTATACGAGTATCTGCAGAAAAACAACATCAAACTCTGGATTGATCCTGCGGCCCCCGGCTGGGGCGGCATCGTCGGCAACACACTGGAACACGGCGTCGGTTACACGCCCTACGGCGACCATTTCATGATGCATTGCGGAATGGAAGTGGTACTGCCGGACGGCACCCTGTTCCGCACGGGCCAGGGATCTCTGCCGGAAACCGAATCCTGGCAGGTCTTTCAGTACGGTTTTGGTCCAATCCTCGACGGTGTTTTCTCGCAAAGTAATTTTGGCATCGTCACCAAAATGGGCATGTGGCTGATGCCGGAACCCCCCGGATACATGCCTTTCCTGATTACCTATGAAAACGAAGAAGACCTGGCCATCATCACCGAGGTGGTTCGCCCACTCAAGGTAAACATGGTCATCCCCAACGGTGCCTTCACGGTCGACCTGCTCTGGGACGCTGCCGTGAAAGTGTCCAAGCGCCAGTATTACAGTGGCAAAGGGCCTATCCCCGACAGTGCCCGCAAAAAAATCATGTCCGACTACAAGCTAGGGCAGTGGAATTTCTACGCAGCCCTGTACGGCCCGCCGCCGATGATGGAAAACACCATGCAGGTGATTCGCGATACCCTCGGCGCGATCCCAGGTGCAAGAGTCTGGACCGCCGAAGAGCGTAAACACGACGCTGCATTCCAGTATCGCTCCAAGCTAATGCGCGGTGAGCCGAACATGACCGAGTTTGGCCTGATGAACTGGGTCGGCGGTGGTGGCCACATCAACTTTTCACCCATCAGCCCCACCACCGGCGAAGACGCCATGCGTCAGTACGAAATGATCAAGAACCGCTCTCATGAGTACGGCTTTGATTACATCGGAGAGTTTGCCGTCGGCTGGCGCGACATGCACCACGTTTACATGCTGATGTTTGATCGCACTGACGACGAAGAGCGACAGCGCGCCCACGAACTCTTCGGCGTACTCATCGATGAAGCCGCCGCCGCCGGTTATGGCGAGTATCGAACCCATCTGGCATTCATGGACCAGGTAGCCAAAACCTATAGTTGGAACGACCACGCGCTGTGGAAACTCCACGAACGGCTCAAAGATGCATTTGACCCGAACGGCATTCTGGCCCCGGGGAAACAGGGCATCTGGCCGGCACACATGCGGGAGAAACATTCATGGACAAGCTAATTTCGCTGATTGGTCTGGCCCTGCTCGTCAGCAGCGCAGCCGCCCCGGTCATGGCTGAGGAACGTCCCCGACCGGGTGAAGAATCCTGGTTACTATTCTGCGAAGGGTGTCACCGGCCAGATGCAGAAGGTCCCGGCACGGTGATGTTGCAGCGCCGTTTTGGCGACGAGCGCATGGCCATTAAAGGCAATAAGACACTAGCGCCAGAATATATCCGCTCCGTCGTGCGTCACGGCCTGCTGGAAATGGCCCCGCTGCGACAAACCGATATTACCGATGCTGAGCTCGACCTCCTTATCGAGTTTTTAGCCAGTGAATAACCGTAAGCCAGTCGAGGTTTAACCATGAACAAACAGTCTGAACTCTCAATTGAGGTGGCCAAAAAAGTTGGCTCACTGCGGGACTTTCTAGAGCTGCTGGAATCCAAAGGCCAGTTCATCACCTGGCCCGATGAAGTGTTACCCGAACCGGACATCCGCAACATTCTGGTGGCCGCGGGGGACGACGATAAAAACGGCCCGGCGATACTCTTCGATAAGATCAAAGGTTATCCCGGCAAGCGCATGGTCGCCGGCGTCCACGGTAGTTTTTCGAATATCGCCACCCTGTTGGGATACCCACTGGGCACGCCGATCCGTGACCTGTTTTATGACATCGTCGGCCGCTGGACCACGGAAGAGCCACAGTTACCCTTTATCGAGCCCGATAAAGCGGCGATTCATGAAGTCCGCATCGAAGAAAACTTCAACTTGTTCGAGCTGTTACCGCTCTATCGCATCAACGCGATGGACGGTGGCTTCTATATCGGCAAGGCCAACGTCGTCAGCCGAGACCCCAACGACCCGGACAATTTTGGCAAGCAGAATGTCGGTATTTACCGCATTCAGCCCCATGGCCCCGACACCTTCACGCTGATGAGTGTGCCGGTTCACGACATGGGCCGACATATGCTCGCCGCCGAAATGGACGATGTGCCGCTGAAAATAGCCGTCATGCTCGGCAACCACCCGGCGATGGCGATGTTTGCCGCCACCCCGGTTGGCTATGACGAATCCGAATACGCCTACGCAGCCGGCATGATGGGCGCGCCCATCGCATTGACTAAATCCGGCAATGGTCTTGATATTCAGGCCGATGGCGAGATGGTGATCGAAGCAGAATATGTACACGGCGAGCGCCAGTATGAAGGCCCTTTTGGTGAGTTCCCCGGCAGCTACAGCGGGGTACGGCGGGCACCCGTGTTTAAAATCACCGGCATCTCCCACCGCAAAGATCCCATCTTTGAAAACATTTACATCGGTAAAGGCTGGACCGAACACGACACCTTGATCGGGCTAAACACTTCCGCACCCATCTATGCGGTATTGAAAAAAGAGTTTCCCGAAGTCGAAGCGGTCAATGCGCTCTACCAACATGGACTGACCGGCATCATTTCGGTGAAAAACCGGTTTGCCGGTTTCGCCAAATCGGTGGCACTGCGGGCACTGAGTACGCCCCATGGACTGATTTATCTGAAAAACCTGATCATGGTCGATGCCGATGTGGATCCGTTCGATCTGAATCAGGTGATGTGGGCACTGTCAGTGCGCACCCGCGCCAACGACATCCAGGTACTCGACAACATGGCCGGGATAATGATTGATCCCTCAGCGGTGATCCCGGGCAAGGGGCATCACCTGATTATTGATGCGACTACCCACATGGCGCCTGACCCAATCGGCGGCGACGTTGAAATAGTCCGTCGTCCTGCCGGCCGGGAAATTGATGAGATGGCCCAGCTTATTAAATCGATGCAAAAAGAGGCTCGCAAATGACCGCCTGTCCACGCTGTTCCAATACCAACGCCACGGCCCTCCACGAAGGCAAGGAAGGCGCAACCGTCGTCTGGACTATTTTTAACTGTCCGGACTGTCACTACCACTGGCGCGATAGCGAACCGGAGGAAAGCATCAATCCGGCCAAACGCAAGGCGGTCTTTCAAATGGATACCTCTAATCCAGACAAGTACCAGCTAGTTCTTCCGGTCAGGGAATAGTTCCGACCAAACAACCAGGAAGCATCCAACACAGGTGCCTTCCAGGGGGCGAGGAAGCCAATGAAAATCGAAGACCTTAAAAGCGTAATCGTTGACCGTACCGAGGATGGCGAATTCACCCTCGACCGTAACATTTATTACGACGAAGAGCTGTTCGAAACCGAAATGCAGACCATTTTCGAGGGCAACTGGATTTTTCTTGCCCACGAAGGCCATTTGCCCGAAGTCAACGATTTTTTCACCACCTGGATGGGCCGCAAACCCGTCGTGCTTATTCGCGGCGAGGACAATCAGGTTCGGGGCTTCATCAATGCCTGCAGTCACCGGGGGGCTACCCTGTGTCGCACCAACCGGGGCAACAAGAAGTTTCTGACCTGTAGCTATCACGGCTGGTCATACGATACCCAGGGTCAATTACGGGACGTAAAAGACCACGACAAGGGTGGCTACACGGATGAATTTGACCGGCGGCAACACAACCTGAAGCCGATTGCACGCATTGCCAGTTATCACGGCTTTATCTTTGGATCATTAAACGCCGATGTTCCACCGCTTGAAGAGGCACTGGGAAACGCCAAACCTTTTATGAAAATGCTGGGTGATCAATCCCCCGGCGGCATGGAGATCATCAAAGGTTTTTCTCGCTACACCACCCCGAGCAACTGGAAATTCCAGCTAGAAAACGGTGTCGACGGCTATCATGTGTCGACGGTCCACGCCAATTACATCGGCGTCGTCATGAAACGCATGGCCGAGCTGGACGATGATCAGGTGAAATCTATCGCCCGCGGCAACATGGCCGATATGACCAGCGGCACCTACGACCTGGGGAAAGGCCACACGATTTTGTGGGGAGAAGTTCCCGGTGCTGATGATCGACCTCTGGCCGAGCGGCGTGACGAACTCGAACAGCGACTGGGCAAAGAAAGCACCGACTGGATGATCAGCCGGGCCAGGAATCTCGGGATATTTCCCAACGTGCTGCTCATGGACCAGACCTCCACCCAGATCCGGGTGATTCGGCCTATTTCCGTTGACCTGTCCGAAATCACTATCTACTGCATCGCGCCGAAAGGCGAAAGTTCGAATGCTCGGGCCCGTCGAATCCGCCAGTATGAAGATTTTTTCAATGCCACCGGCATGGCTACGCCCGATGACCTGTCAGAATTTGCTGCGTGTCAGGTAGGGAATTACGGCCTTATTGATGAACATCAGTCATTTGACCGTGGACTGGACCGGGTGATTCTTGGCGGTGACGATACCGCCGATCGCCTGGGTATCACGCCCTATAGCAGTGGCCCCAACTGGTCGGACGAAAACCTGTTTCAGAGTTTTTACCG
Organism: uncultured Gammaproteobacteria bacterium; assembly: GCA_913060775.1. Lineage (GTDB taxonomy): Bacteria > Pseudomonadota > Gammaproteobacteria > Immundisolibacterales > Immundisolibacteraceae > QNFC01. The sequence continues at coordinate 22,269 of CAJXVN010000002.1, forward strand.
GCAGTGGTATGAATTGGTAAAAGCGGGCTATGAATAAGCCCAATAATTTAGTTAGTTAACGCTATTTAAGCCCCGAAGAAATCCAGACCGGGGTATTCGAAGAACATTAACCGGAGGAGCCAATGGCTACCACGTTACCTGAAGGCGTTTCGTCTTCTGACTTTGATCAGGCGATCAGAGAGATTCGTAAGATCGTCGGCGACGAATGGGTATTTCTCGATAGTGAGCTGAGTCCCTATCTTGACCATATGTCGGCAGTACCACCCGAATACCGGACACCTTCAGCGGCACTGGCACCGGCCAATGTCGAAGAAACACAGGCAATTCTGAAAATAGCCAACCGCTTCAGCCTGCCGCTCTGGACCTATGGCAACGGCAAGAACTGGGCTTACGGCGGACCCACGCCACTCCACGCCGGCTATCTGGTGCTCGATCTGAAACGCATGAATCGGATCCTCGAAGTGAATGAAGATTCGGGTTATGTGCTCGTTGAACCCGGGGTTTCCTATTTCCAGCTCTACCAGCACCTGCAGGACATCGGTTCCAATCTCTGGATTGATTGCGCCGCACCTGGCTGGGGTGGGGTGATTGGTAATGCTCTTGAACACGGTGCCGGCTATACCCCCTACGCAGATCACTACGTCATGTCCTGTGGCATGGAAGTGCTACTCGCCGATGGTGAACTCGTGCGTACCGGTATGGGCGCCATGCCCGGCAGCAAAGCCTGGCAGCAATTTAAATACGGTTATGGCCCTACCCTTGATGGCATGTTCACCCAGGGTAATTTTGGCATCGTCACTAAAATGGGTTTCTGGATGATGCCCAAGCCACCGGCCTACAAACCGTTCATGTTTTCTTACGAGAAAGAATCCGATCTCCACGCCATCATGGAGATTCTCCGACCACTAAAAATGAACATGGTCTGGCAGAACGGAGCCGTTGGTGAGCACATTGGCTATAGCGCCTCGGTGCTGGGTCCGCGCTCTGACTACACCGACAGCAGCGCACCGATTACCGATGCGCGCTGGCAGGAGATCGCCCACGACCTGAATCTGGGCATCTGGAATTTTTACGGGGCCTGTTACGGATTACCCGCGAACGTGGAAATGCAATTCGGCGCACTGAAAGGCGCCATGACCAGTATTCCGGGCGCCCGCGTCTGGCTCGAAGGTGATCGGGAACCCGACGATGCTGGCTGGAATTACCGGGCCAAGCTGATGCAGGGCATCCCCAACATGACCGAATTCAATCTGGTCAACTGGGACGGTGGGGGCCATCTCAATTTCAGTCCCATGGGCCCCATGGGCGGTGATCATGCGGTCAAGCTGTACAACATGATGAAAGAGATCACTAACGGTTATGGCTTTGATCATCTCACCGAGATGGTCGGCACCTTCCGTGGATTCATTGCTCTGACCATGGTCATGTTTGATCCCCGCGATGAAGACGCCGCAAAACGGGCCGATGCCTGCTCGGTCGATATCATTCAGAAAGCCGCTGCCGCCGGCTATGGCGAGCTAAAAGCCAACCTGAGATACATGAACACCGTCATGGGTTCCTACACCGGCAATGACAGTGGACTGCACAAGGTTAACCAGAAAATTAAAGATGCACTGGACCCGGTCGGAATCCTGTCACCTGGCAAATCAGACATCTGGCCCAGTAGCTGGAAACACAGCCGTGCCAATTAACCGGAGAGAGCAATGAAAAGATGTATCACGCTAGCACTCGGTACCAGCCTGGCCCTGCTCCTCACTGCCTGCGGCGACGACCAGAGTGCAGAGTATAAAGAAGGTGCGGATGCCGAAACCATGGCCTCTGCCATGAAGCCGCCGAGTGTGCCGGCCAGCGAACGGGTGGACGTGTCCTACGAAACCGGCGAAGAAATCTTCACCCACTACTGTGTCCAGTGTCACGGCGAAGGTGAGGGCAAACCGGGGGCAACCATGTTGGGTATTAAACACGGTGAGGATAAAGCCATTATTAAGGGCCGCGATGACCTGCCGGCAATCTATATCAAAACCGTGGTCAGAGACGGCCTGTTAGAAATGCCTCCGTTCCGGTTTACCGAGATCAGCGACGAGCAGCTCGACCTGGTTGCCGAGTACGTGCGCTCTCCCAACTAGACGCCAATTCTTACTGCGCCTGTAAAATCATAAGGATATTGCAATGAAGTTTGTCATTTTAGGAGCGGGTGGACTCGGCTCGGTTATCGGTGGCTATCTGGCCAACGCCGGCGAACAGGTCACCCTCATCGGCCGACAGGCTCACATGGATGCCATCAATGAGAATGGACTTAAAATTGATGGTTGCCGGGGTGACTTCCACATCGCCGAAAACCTGACCGGTGTCACCTCGCCAGACGACGCTGAAGGCGAATTCGACTACCTGATACTGTTAGTTAAAGGCAAAGACACCGAAACGGCTCTGGCAGAAGCTGAGCAGCTAAAAAACCGCTGCAAGAACGTACTCTCGCTACAAAACGGCATCGGCAAGGAGAAACGACTGATCGAGTGGGCAGGCGACAAAGTAATCGGTGCCTCCACCATCGAGGGCGGCACGCTCCATGAACCCGGACATGCCAGCAATCCCATTACGACACCCACTACCGCCTATTTTGGCGAACTCGACGGCGGCATTACCCCACGCATAGAAGCCATCACGGATGCCTTCAACCGCGCGGGACTTGGCGCCAGGTCCATGGAAGACATCTACCACGTGCTCTGGGAAAAGCTGGTGCAGATCTGTACCGCATCTAGCTGGTCGGTCTCTACCCTCGCCGGTGGCGACCTCTACTTTGCCGATGGCCTGGCCGTGCGCGAAGGGGCTGAACACTACGTCGCCATTGCCCGCGAGTTACTAACTGTTTACGCAGCCCTGGGCTACCAACCCGAAAATTTTTATGCCCCCATGTCGCAGTTTAAGGAGCTCAACTCCGTCAGCGACGAAAAAGCCATCGAGATCATGCAGGCGCTGGGCGAACGGATGAAAAACGACCCCGGGGGTCGCCGCGGTCGCACCTCCATGCATGAGGATGTCACTCGTGGACGTAAGACCGAGGTCGACGAGATCATCAAACCCTTCCTGGTCAAGGCGGCGGAACTAAACATAGAAATCCCCACCGTCAATGCGGTCTACCGGATTATCAAGGTGCTGGATAACTACCTGAAGCATTGATGTATCCGTCAGCCAGTAACCAGAAAGGGCGCCAATTGGCGCCCTTTCTGGTTACGCCTGGACAATCAGTCAGCGGTTTTTATAAAACTCATCTCGTGCCAGCTGGACCACGCCAAACGAGCTGGTACTTTCGCGGCCGCCGGTCATCGCCTGATCAAAGTAATCGTAAATCCTTTCGGTCAGCGCCAGGGTGATCCCCGTATCCTCGGCGCTATCAAGCACGGCTGCCAGGTCTTTGTGGAAAATTTTCAGACTGCCGTCACCCTGATCAAAACGACTGCCCTCTGCCATGGGTAGTAAAAAGTCGATCACATGGCGAGGCGATACACAGTCACCGAGCACATTGAGCACTGTCTCAGCACTTTGACCATTCCGTTCACCAAAGGCGATGGCCTCAGAAAGACCGGTAAGGGTGGCCATGAATGCCAGCTGGTGACAGAGTTTTAATAGCTGACCACTGCCACTTTCACCAAGATAGTGGATCTTGTCGCCAAAGGTCTCCAGCACCGGCAGAATGCGTTTAAAAGCATCTTCATCGCCCCCTACCATCACCGCCAGGGCTCCTTCCAGCGCCCAGGGGGTTGAACCACTGAGTGGCACATCCAGAAACTGTTTCCCCCTGGCAACCGCGGCACCCGCAAGTTCTCGACACTTGTTTCGGGGCGTCGTCCCCAGGTCAATAATAATCCCACCCTCATCCATGGAATCGAGCAGACCACCCGGTTCAGACACAATCTGTTCAGTAATAGTGGCGTTGGAGACGCTCATAAACACCAGATTCTTACCGACACCCAGTGCTTTGGAATCGGCCGCAACTGTCGCGCCGGCGGCCTTCGCGCTAGCAACAAGCTCCGCCGACAGGTCCGTTACCTGCACCGCATAGCCACCCTGTAACAGGCGGCCAACGATCGGCTGACCCATGGCACCGAGGCCAATGAAACCAATTCTGAAATTTTCCATGCTCTCTCCGCAGGAACAGCAGTCGTGGGTGCCGCCTTCGTTACCTAACCAGCATCCGTGAGGTCTATGATCAGTTTGCCAGCGACTCGTCCCGACTGGCTCAACTCAAAAGCCTGCTTAATATCTGCAAGCGGAAACTGCTTCTGAATGACGGCTTTCACCGCGCCCGCTTCGGCTACCCGAGCTATTTCAGTCATGGCTGATTTACCGGGCATTCCAAAAACCATTTTGTAGTTCACACCGTGGCGGCGCTTACCGCGAAATTTCTGCTTCAGTGCGTCAACCATTCCCGCCATCAGCCATATTTTCTTTCCATAACGCTCAACCAGCGCATCCATGTCACGAGGCCCGGTGCCGGTGGAACCAATCACGCCGCCACGGGCCATTCTGGACCAGTACTCCTCGGGGTCCAGCGAACCAACGGTATCGAACAGTATCTTTACCTGCTCCACCTCATCAGCTGGATTGGTGGCGTGGTAATCAATCACTCGGTCCGCTCCCAGCCCGGTGACCAGCTCATGATTGGCGGCACTGCAGGTGGCAATCACCTCTGCGCCCTGGGCTTTTGCGTACTGCACCGCAAAACTGCCAACCCCTCCGGAAGCGCCAACAATCATCACCCGATCACCGGGGCGTACTTTATTGCGCAACAGATTTAACGAAGTGGCGCCCACTAGCGGTAAACAGGCGGCCTCGGCATGAGAAAGATTAGCCGGCTTTTTAACGATCATTTTTGCAGAAACAGCCAGCCGCTCCGCAAAAGTATGGCCCACGCCCCCGGCCACCAGGCCCATCACTTCATCCCCGACGGCAAAACCGGTCACTCCATGGCCGAGCACTTCAATGACCCCGCTAAAATCGCTGCCAAGAATACAGGGCATTTTCTGGCCGGGAATGAGGCCGAAATAGCCCTGACCAACTTTCCAGTCAATCGGGTTAACGCTGGCAGCGTGAACCCGCACCAGCACCTGACCGGATTTAATCTGCGGATCCGCTACCTCGTCTACTTTTAAAAACTCATTGCCGCCGTGCTCGGTCATCATTGCCGCGCGCATGATCCCCTCCTGAGATTAACCGTTAACCGATTCGGTTTAAGCAGGTATCGCTGCCAGGTCGGCAACATAGTCCCGAATGTTGTAGTTGGCCGGCACCAGCCGTTGTTCGATGAGTTCCGCTTCCACCCGCTCCAGCAAAGGCCAGTCCAGTCCAGGTTGTAACTGCCAGTGACGTGTCTCGCGGACAATCGAGCTGGCAATATCTTCCGGCTGAATAAACGGGAATTTATCGGCATAAACAGCAAGGCCACTGGCGTTGTCACGGCCACTCACCGCCGCGTCGAAATAGGCTGCCATCATCTTTGCAACCAGTTCCGGCTTCTGCTCAATCCAGCTACGGCGCGCATACAGCAGGATGGCATAGTTAGCCGGACGGGCTATTTCAGGATAGTCGCCAAGCACTCGCCAACCGAATTCACGTTCGATCATACTCACATAGGGTTCGTACAGGATGCCGGCGCGGAAGCGGTTATTCTGAATGCCGTCCAGAAAGGCCATGCCGTAATTATCGAACTGACTATCGGCCATCAGCTCAATCACTTCAAAGTCATGTTCGGTCAGATCATGCTGACGAGCATGCCACTTAAGCAGACTATGGGGGCAGGTTTTAAACTTGTTGATGACGAAGGCTTCGCCCTGACACTCCACCAACGAATCAATCTCGGGATCAGCGACAAAATAAAAGGGTGCGTAGTCGCAGACACCAATGCTGATTACCGCATATTCATCCGAGCCAACGGCGGCGGGCAGAAACACGGGCGTACCAATGTGACCCATGTCGTAGACGCCCTTCTGGATATTTTTGCCGTACTCCTGACCGGTGAGATGGGTGTGAGTATTTAGTTGCAGGCCTCGATCGGCAAACTGCCCCCGCTCGGCCCAAAGATCGAGGGGGAAGTTAAACAGCCCTACCGGCGGACTGCCCCAGTTGATGGTTTCCATAACGCTCCCCTCATGCCAGAAACAAATTAAATATTATAAAAATCCATCGCACCAGGGATCAGGTCATTCACAACAAGAATTTTTTTGGCGGCGATTTTCAAACTACCGTCAGCTTGCTGGCGAATTTTATGCTCGTACTGACCCGCAAAAGTAATGGTTTTTTTCTTCTTATAACTGGTGGTGATCCACGACGAGGTTGCAAAAAACTCACCGTTACCCAGCTCCTTAACCTGCACGCTACCGATTAGATGGCTGGTGCGCGCCAGCGGCACAGATGCCGACGACAACCCGGTACGAATCCGGAAAACCCGATCCTCGAGCCCAGAACGATCCGCATAATAAATCAGCGAAATTTCGCTATCCGGGTCACTGGTGTAGTCAATACCATCACCATTGGACGCCGGTACCCAATACTCGGCGTCTTCCTGATAAAGGTCCAGCCAGGCGTCCCATTCGCGAAGGTCAATGAGTCGGCCCTCGGTAAAAACTAGATCCGCACAGCGGCTAGCAAACTCTTCCATCAAATTTTCCTTAAACTTGTTACGATTTTAAATGGCCGGTCATTTGCCCTGCATCAGCTCTAGCCAACGCCGGTGCTGAGCAATAAAAATTCCTTCATCTTCGACTCTGCCACCCGAAGTCGCCGTGTTCAGCCCCAGTTCCTGAGCGAACTCATTCGCTCCTTCTGTCAGGTGTTTGGTGCCCCGGGACATGTCATTCCAACGGGCCAGTGCACCCATGTAGCCGCTCTGGCTATAGCTAAATTCAGCAAGATCATCGGGCGTCGCCATGCCACTGGCGTTAAAAAAGTCTTCATACTGGCGTACCCGCGCACGGCGATATTTAGGCTCTTCCCCTTTTGGGGCGATGCAGTAGACGGTCACTTCGGTGAGGTCAACGTTAATCGGACGAAACACCCGGATTTGGGTCGACATCTGATCCATGATGAACACATTGGGGTAAATCTGCAGGTTGCGCAGTTTGCCAATCATCCAGCCGGTGCGCACTTCGCCATATTTTTCGGCCCACTCAGCCCATTTATGGAAATTAGGACGGCGATCACCTTTATTCGGCCAGTCACCCCACAGCATGGTATGGCCATTGCCAAAGTCAAAAAATCCGCCATTGAGGCCCTTGGCTCCAAGCTGCCCCACTTCCATCGATTTGGTGTGTTCGTCGCCGGCGCGCAGCTTTTCACGGTTTGCCGTGGTCAACGCAAAGTTCAGGTGAGCCTGATGCACGTGGTAGCCATCAACACCGTTCTCGGTCTGTAGTTTCCAGTTGCCATCATAGGTGTAGGTAGAAACACCTTTAAGCACCTCAAACCCCTCATCGGACTGGTCAGCCAACAGGTCGATCATCACTGCGGCGTCGGCAAGGTGATCTTTCAGCGGCGGCGCATCAGCGTTAAGACTGGCGAACAGAAAACCACGATAATTTTCAAGTTTAGGAACTTTGGTCAGGCCGTAGTTGGCTTTATCAAACTGGTCGGGGTATCCACCAATATTCTCTTTGGTGACACTCATCAAATCGCCACTGGTGTTAAAACACCAGCCGTGGAAAAAGCAGGTGAAATCCGCCCGGTTGCCGGTGCTCTCGCGAACCAGCTGGGCACCACGGTGGGAACAGGCATTGATGAAAACGTTTATCTCTTCCCCGTCAGCACCGCGAACCACCACCACCGGCTGGCGGCCCATATAGGTCGTAAAGTAGTCATTGGGATTACGAATCTGATCTTCGTGACCCACAAACAACCAGGTTTTTTCCCAGATCTGCGTCATTTCCCGTTCAAACAGGTCCTCATCGGTAAAGATGGACCGGTCAACGCGAGAAATGCCCTCCTCAGGGCGATCATCAAGATACTTTTCTAGACCAACAATGTCAGGAGAGTTCATATCACCACCTCATTCAGTCAGGGGGACTGCCCCCACAATCTTCGCCAACCCGTGTCCGGCTGTCTGTCGAACACCTGATTGATCTAAATACTATAAATATCCATGATGTCATGGATAACATCATTTGCAACCACGACCTTTTTACTGGCGATTTTCAGTCCAGCGTCGGTTTCCCGCAACCCATATTCATAGTGGCAATAGAAGCTCAATGCCTCCTTGTGGCGATAGCTCATCACTTCGCCGTTGGCATAAACCTGAACGTCGCTACCATCGGCTGCCTGCGCTTCAATATTGGAGAACAGGTGAACCGTTCGTGGCAGTGGAGTGGACGCCGATGAACGTCCGGTACGGATGCGGAAAATGCGATCTTCCAGTCCGGAACGGTCGGGATACCACATCAACGACAGCTGGGACTGGGGATCATCGGTCAGGGTGTATTCATCGTCCCACATCGGAATCCAGAAGGTAGCGTCGGGCAGGTAGAGATCAATCCATTCATCCCACTCGCGCTTGTCCAGTCGGCGTGCCTCTTCAAATAACAGCGCCTCGCAGCGCCGTAACAGATCGTTACTCATGGTTTTTCCCTAGCGTTGATTTTAAGTTTGCAGACCACAAACATAAACGAGCCGCCGGAACAGTCCGGCGGCTCGTCAGGTGATTGTTAACCAGCCGTTACTAGCTGCCGATTACCTGGCTCCAGTATTCATGCTGTGCAACCATGATGCCTTCATCTTCGAGTTTGACACCGGAGACCTTGACCTGAATACCGAGTTTTTCCGCCTCGGGATGATTTTCATCGGTAATCTGATGCGTCAGACCACGTGAGCAATCATTCCATCTGGCCAGCTTGCCGGTATAGGAGATTTGTGACTGTTTAAACTCGGTAATGTCGTCCGGGGTAGCCATACCGCTGACATTAAAAAAGTCTTCCCACTGACGGATACGATGAGCACGAGCCTCAGCGCTTTCACCCTTAGGCGCAATACCGTAAATGGTCACTTCAGTCTCATCTACGCTAATCGGGCGAAATACCCGAATCTGCGAAGAGGTCTGATCCATGATGAACACGTTGGGATAAAGCAGCAGGTTACGCAGACGGTTGACCATCCACTTGGCCCGTTCCTCACCATATAGCTCGGCATAGGTGGCCATCTGGTCATAATTGGGCCGGTCCTGCGGATTAGGGAAATCACCCCAGAGCACCACGTGGCCGTGGTCAAGATCAAAATAGCCGCCCTGTTTTTTGTCGATACCGCCAATCTGCATGGCTTTGACCGTGTCCGCTTCGCCCTTAAGTTTACGGCGACGCTCCGTGGTCATCACGTAGTTACCGTGGGTAGCATAAAGATGATAACCATCCACGCCGTTCTCGGCCTGAATCTTCCAGTTACCTTTATAAGTATAAGTGGACGAGCCCTTGAGGACTTCCATACCTTCCGGTGACTGGTCCGCAAACAGATCGATAAAGGTCAGGGCCGGGCCCATGTGCTCTTCAAACGGCAGCACGTCATCGTTAAGGCTGCCAAAGATGAAGCCCTTGTAAACCTGGAGCTTCGGCACCTTGGTCAGGCTGTAATTTTTCTTGTCGAAACATTCAGGATAACCAGCACCGTCTTCCATGAAGACAACCTGCGCATTACCAAAAGTATCAAACGACCAACCATGAAAGGGGCAGGTGTAATCAGCCCGGTTACCACGGGTTTCGCGTAGCAGGGTGGTGCCACGATGGGCGCAGGCATTGGCAAAAGCACCGACTTCACCATCGGGCATGCGCACCAGAATAATTGGCTGACGACCCATGAACAGGGTCATAAAGTCATTCACGTTGGGAATCTGGCTCTCGTGGGCCATATAGATCCAGTTGCCTTCCCAGATCTTTTCCATTTCAAGTTCAAACAACTCGGGATCGGTAAAAATGGATCGATCAACGCGAACAACACCTTCCTCGGGTCGGTTATCGATATAACTGGCAGGGATAGGGCTATCAACGGGCTTATTCATGGGTTTTGCTCCATCGCCACGCATCGGGTGGCTTGCTCTTTAAACTTTAGTCGGCACTTCACTTAGACAGCAGGCCGACAGGCAAATTCTGCGCATTTTTCTATCGCAGGTTTATCACATAAACACTGTAATAAGGCGAATTCTATATCCAACCGCCCCCAACAACCAGTTTAGGGGAGTTCAGTAGCAAAACGCGAACCGAGTTCCCTACTAATCATGACGGACTAGCGACTCAAAATCTCCGCCCACCAGCGGTGTTGCGCCACCATTACGCCCTCGTCCTCAAACACTGTGCCGCCGCCATTCACCTCAATACCCAGTTCGGCGGCATCAGGATGAGACTCACCAATTTTGCGGGTTTTTAACCCGCGACTGCCATCATTCCAACGAGAGTTTTTGGCTTTGTATGCCAGCTGGCTCTGTTTGAATTCAGTGATGTCGTCGGGAGTCGCCATGCCACTGGCGTTGAAAAAGTCTTCGTATTGTCGAATCCGCTTGGTCCTGTCTTCAGCAGGCTCACCAATCGGCGCAATACCGTAAATTGTCACTTCCGTTGTATCCACGTCAATCGGTCTGAACATCCGAATCTGGGTGGATGTCTGGTCCATTAAAAAGACATTGGGATAAATCAGGGTGTTACGAATTTTGCCCAGCATCCAGGTCGCCCGGGCCTCACCGAACTGCTGCTTATAGTGTTCGAACTGATGAAAATTGGGGCGATCATCCGGGTTGGGAATGGTGCCAAACACCACGCAGTGACCATGCCCCAGCTCAAAAGACCCACCAATACCGGGCTTGTTAATCATGTCGCCGACCATGATCGCCTTGACCTCGTCCGCTTCGCCCTTGAGCTTACGGCGGCGTTCCGTGGTCATCACGTAGTTACCATGAGTGGCGTAGACGTGATAACCATCCACCCCGTTCTCAGCCTGGATTTTCCAGTTTCCCTTGAAAACATAACTGGAGCGTCCCTTGAGCACTTCCAGACCATCCGGTGCCTGGTCAACCATCATGTCAATAATGGTAGTGGTTGGCCCAAGGTGCTCCGACAGTTCCAGTACATCATCGTTGAGACTGCCGAAGATAAAGCCGCGATAACTTTCAACCCTGGCAACGGGTGTCAGGCCGTAGTTCTGCTTATCAAACTCATCAGGGTAATCGCCGACATCTTCCTTAAACACTACTTTTGCATTTCCACGGGTATCAAACACCCAACCGTGGAAGGGGCAACTGTAGTCAGCTTTATTACCACACTCTTCGCGCAACAAGGTGGTACCGCGATGGCCGCAGGCATTAACGAATCCGTTGATTGCAACGCCATCTGGATCGCGCACCAGGATAACCGGCGTCCGGCCCATCGTCAGGGTAATAAAATCGTTGGGATTGGGAATCTGGCTCTCGTGGGCCAGGTAGATCCAGTTGCCCTCCCATATCTTGTCTATTTCCAGCTCGAACAGTTCTGGATCAGTGAACATGGAACGATTGACACGAACCACCCCGTCTTCGGGTCGTTCATCAATAAAATCTGCAGGGCTAACCGGTAATTCAGGCCTGTTCATTAGACTCCCCTCCTTGCTGAATAGGCTACCTCTGGACGATCTGTCAGCACATCGTCCAGCGGATCGGGTTAACTTTACTTCCTTTAGAACCCTGGCAACAACGTCCTGAAATAAAAAAGGCCGCCCCGCTCAACGAGCAGGGCGGCCCCGACGCAGACCTGGAAGCCGCTCAGACGCTGTATATGTCAATAATGTCCGGGATCAGGTCATTACTAACAATGATCTTTTTGCCCGCTATTTGCAGGCCATCACCCGTGCGTCGCAGGGTGTGCTCATACCGACAATAAAACTCGTCGTGGTTCTTATGGCGGTAGCTACTGACCACGCCGACTGAATAGACCCGATATTCGCCATTATCCTCGGCGTCCACGGACACATTGGAGATGGCATGGACCGTCCTTGGTAGCGGCGTAGAGGCCGACGAAGCACCCGTACGAATTCTATAGATACGGTCCTCAAGGCCACTGCGGTTGGGATACCACATTAACGACAGCTCGCGCTGCGGATCAGTGGTCACTTCATACTCATTAACCCACATCGGGATATGCCACCAGCTATCCTCGGTAAACAGTGCAAGCCAGGCATCCCAGTCGTTGGTATCCAGGTAACGCCCCTCGCGATAAAGAACATCGGCGCATTCAGCGATTAAGTTTGCGTCCATTACTTAAATTTCCTTGGTTGTGGTCTATTTTTGACCCGATTTTTTTAGAGAAAGCCGTTGTGATCAGCTACTTAATGTCTCTAACCACCAGCGGTGCTGGGCCGCCATGATGCCTTCGTCTTCAAGCATCATGCCCCCGCCCTGGACCTCAATCCCCAGTTCTTCCGCTTCCGGATGGCTCTCGTTTAACTTGCGGGTACTTAAACCCCGGGAGACGTCATTCCAGCGCGCCGTTTTGGCCTTGTAAGCTATCTGGCTCTGCTTGAATTCCATGATGTCGTCCGGCGTGGCCATACCACTGGCATTAAAAAAGTCTTCCCATTGCCGAATCCGATGAGCCCGGTCTTCATCGCTTTCCCCCACCGGCGCAATCCCGTAAATCGTCACCTCAGTCGTATCCACGTCGATTGGCCGGTACACACGAATCTGGGTAGAGGTCTGGTCCATCAAAAAAACATTCGGATAGACCAGGGTGTTACGCAGTTTGGTGACCATCCAGCGGGCTTTAGCCTCACCAAATTCGCGGGTATAGCGCTCCAGCTGACTATAGTTGGGACGGTCTTCAGGGTTAGGAAAGGTGCCGAACAGGGTGCAGTGGCCGTGACCAAGGTCAAAGTAACCGCCGACCCCTTTCTTGCCGATCATGTCCCCAACCTGCATCGCTTTCACTTCATCGTCATCGCCCAGCAGTTTCCGGCGGTGCATGGTGGTTGCAACGTAGTTACCGTGGGTCGCAAACAGGTGATAGCCATCAACACCGTTTTCGGCCTGAATCTTCCAGTTTCCCTGAAACAGATAGGTGGAATGACCCCGCAACACTTCGAGTCCATTGGGAGATTGATCCACCAGCAGGTCAATAATGGTGGTAGTGGGGCCGAGGTGATCTTTCAGCTCCAGCACGTCGCCATTCAGGCTGCCAAAAATAAATCCGCGATAACTCTCCACTTTGGCAACGGGTGTCAGGCCATAATTTTTTTTGTCGAACTGTTCGGGATAATCCCCTACCTCTTCTTTAAAAACCACAACGGCATCACCACGAGTATCAAACACCCAGCCGTGGAACGGGCAGCTGTAATCGGCTTTGTTACCGCACTCTTCCCGCAACAAGGTGGTGCCGCGGTGGCCACAGGCGTTTACAAAGGCGTTAATGTTGCCATCCGGATCCCGCACCAGAATAATGGGCGTCCGGCCCATCGTCAGGGTCATAAAATCGTTAGGATTGGGAATCTGGCTCTCGTGGGCCAGGTAAATCCAGTTACCCTCCCAGATTTTCTCCATCTCCAGTTCAAACAGCTCTGGATCGGTAAAAATAGAGCGATCGACCCGGTCGACCCCTTCGTCAAAACGTTCATCTATGTAGGCCGCCAGATCCGCAATACTCGGGCGTTTAGTCGTTGCATCCATAATCTCTATACCTCCGGTTCATTCCAGGCAAATTGCTAATAACGTCAACTGGAAGCTATTGCTCACTAGCTGCAGGAGCGGATCATGTCATCGTTAAGGCAGCTCACTTCTGACGCAGGTCAACCGGACGGGAAGGTGGTAGTTTTATTGATGTCGATCTCCTGCTTCTATCGACAGACAGGCAACTCAGCTGCGCACCAGTCTCCTGCAGAATGGGTTTTACAAACGGGGAACGCGCGCCCACAATGGGCGGCTGAAATAATTACCGGGCCAAATGGCCAATTTTCTTTATAAATAGTAATCAGGGAGCAATTTAATGAGCTTGTGGCTAGATTTTACTGGCGCAGAAATCCGTTTTATCCAGACTGAAAACTTTGGCCGAGTGCGCATTGCTGAAGCCGGCGATCCGGCAAATGAAACGCTGATTTTCCTGCACGGAATTGGTGGACACATGGAAGCCTATGCCAAAAACGTGGTGGCGCTATCCGACCAGTTTCATGTTGTCGCCTATGACTACGTGGGCCACGGCTATTCAGAAAAAATGGAAGTGGATTACTCAGTCGACATGCTGGTCGAACATCTAAAAGAAGTGATGGACGCACTGGGCGTGGACAAAGCTCACCTTTCCGGTGAATCCCTCGGCGGCTGGACGTCGGGCACCTTTGCCTGCAAATACCCCGAACGTGTTCTGCGGTTAATGCTCAACACCAGTGCCGGCTTCCCCATCCTCACCGACAAGGGTCGTGCCGACATGGCTGATCTGGCACGGTTAAGTAAAGAAGCGGCCGCTGCCGGGGTCACTTACGAAAGCATTGAGAACCGCATGAAGTGGCTGTTTAACCCCAACAACTACGACATGATTACCGAAGAGCTGGTCAATACAAGGCTGAACATTTATGTCCAGCCTGAAATGAAAAACGTTGCCCCGCGCATTAATGCGATGATGAAAACCCACGATGATCACCTGATCCCGCTGGACCAGATCAAGGCCGAAACCCTGCTGTTGTGGACCGTCGATAATCCTGTTCACGGCGTAGAAGTCGGCGAGTATGGCGTAGAAAAAATTGCCAACGCCCAGCTCTATGTAATGAAAAATGACTCGGCGCATTGGCCACAGTACGAGCAACCGGAAGAGTTCAACCCAATTGCCCGCAGTTTTTTCAGCACTGGCAAGATTTAGGCCTTATTTCAGTGCCGCTGTCGGTAATCACCGGCAGCGGCCCTGAATCAATCTACACCCCGGGAGAACAAACATGGGCTGGATGGAAAACAGAGTTGTATTAATCACCGGTGCCGGCTCCGGTATGGGTAAAGCATTGTTAGAAAGGTTTTTAGCGGAAGGCGCCAGGGTGGGCGTTTTAGAATTTAGCGCTGACAAGGCGGCAAAACTTCAAGCGGAATTTGGCGACCAGATAGCGGTCACCCAGGGAAACGTTGCCAGTTATGCAGATAATCAGGCGGCAGTGGCAGCGACCGTCGCGGCGTTTGGCAAGCTTGATACCTTTATCGGCAATGCGGGGGTGTTCGACTACTTTCAATCCGTCAACGACCTCGACGGAAACTCGATCAGCGACGCATTTGACGAGCTTTTTTCGGTCAACGTCAAGGGTTACCTTCTGGGTGCCAAAGCCGCATCCGAAGAGCTTAAAAAAACCCATGGCAGCATTATTTTCACTGTCTCAAACGCCGGGTTTTATCCCGGCGGTGGTGGCCCGATTTACACCGCCTCCAAACACGCCGTGATCGGCCTGATTAAACAGCTCGGCCAGGAACTGGCGCCGGAAGTCCGCGTCAATGGCGTTGCCCCTGGCGGAATGAAAACTGAACTTGGCGGCCTGAATGCCACGGGCACCGGTGGGCAGACGCTTGATTCCATGCCCGGTCTGGAAGAAATGATCGAAAACATGACGCCGCTGAAAATCGCACCTAAACCGGCCGACTACTGTGGCCCCTACGTGCTGTTAGCTTCGGCAGAAAACGCCGGGCCAATGACCGGGGTAACGATTAATACGGATGGTGGCCTCGGCGTGGTAAAACTGTTTCCCGACGGCGAATAGCCCCGACAGAATCTGTCTGCGTCTTAATAGAAGCGCTATTGGCGAGCAAAACAGCCGGTTACACTAGCGCGATCAGACCCATGGAAATTTTTTGATCGCGTATCAGTATCGCGCCTAAACACTCTCTGGAGAAGTCATATGAATGCGCCCGAATCAACCTACACTCAAGTTGCATGGCCCGCTAAGGTCAACGAAATTCCAAAAGACATTTTCGATCGCGAAGATGTCTATCAGCTGGAACTGGAAAAAATCTTTTATGGTCCTGAGTGGCACGCCGTCGCTCATGCTGGCGAAATCCCGAATCCCGGCGATTTTAAAACCATCAACGTGGGCGAACGGCCCATCCTGGTGGTCCGCGGTGACGACGGCGAGATTCGCACCTTTTACAACGCCTGCTCGCATCGCGGAAACCTGCTGGAAACACGGGTAACTGGCAATGCCGCCGAATTCGAATGCCCCTATCACCGCTGGTTGTTTGATACCCGCGGTGCCCTGCGTGGAGCGCCCGGCGACGAGGATTTTTCTCCTAGCTTCTGCAAGGAAGAAATGGGCGTGCCAACCATTCGCTCGACCGAATACCTGGGGTTAATTTTCGTCACCTGCAGTGACAAGACCCCCGATATCGAAACCTATCTGGGACGAACCAAGGATGCCCTGGCGATAACCCTTAATGGTGACGGGCGTCTCAAGCTGCTGGGCTACCAGAAGGTACTTTATGACGTGAACTGGAAGGCTTATGCTGATAACGACGGTTACCACGCTCCACTGCTACACGCCGCGTTTAAATTGCTCAACTGGCAGGGTGGCGAGGGCGAGCAGTACGGCACTGAAAACGGCCATATAGGGTTCGAATCAGAGCTGAAAGTGCCTGAAGACACGGGCTTTTTGAATGATCCTAGCCTGCTCCATTTCAAGGGTACTGAAAGCTCGAAAGGGTCGGCCATTGCCAGCATTTTTCCAGTCACCGTGATCACCAAACACATGGACATGATTAACATCCGTTTCGCCTTCCCCCGAGGAGTAGGCAGCACCGAAGTCCATTACGGCTACTTCGCCCATGTCGACGATGACGAAGAGATGGTCCGTCACCGGATTCGACAGTCATCCAACATGCTCGGTCCCACCGGGCTGGTTTCGATGGAAGACGCGTCAATTTTTTCGCGCATCCATCGGGGTAACCACACACCCGGCAACGTGGCTTTCCAGAAAGGGGTCAAGCATGAGGACCGCATCTGGTACGATTTCAAACAAAATGACGAAGCCGGCAATTTGCCGCGATGGGAGCATTATCGTAAATCAATGGGCTTTAACAGGGAGGAAGCATGAGCAACATATCAACCGAGGTTCTGCTGGCGATCGACAGCGTACAGAACAGCTATATCCATTCGCTTGACACTAAAAACATGGACGCCTGGCTGGCTACTTTCAACAATGAAGGTTCCTACATCTGCATCGCTGCTGAAAACGAGGCCAACAACCTGCCCATCGCATTGATGCTCGATGACTGCTACGCTCGCCTGCAGGACAGGGTTACCTATGTCACCAAGGTATGGGCTGGCACCTTTGAGGACTACCAGACGCGCCATTTCACCCAGCGCATTTCGACCGAAGAGATCGGTAAGGACACCTACAGGGTGATCACCAATTACCACATCCTCTACACGCCAGAGCAGGGGCAAACCAACGTGCTGGTGACCGGTCATTATGATGACGAGATCGTGCTCGGCGATACGCCGCTATTCAAGTCTAAAAAAGCGGTGATGGATACCAACGTTTCACCCCGGTATATCGTTTACCCGGTATAGATTGAGCTTAACGGCGCTTCCCGGTGCCGCGATCACATCAAGCCACGTCGATACCTTATCGGCGTGGCTTTTTTTATCCCTTAACGGCTTGTTACCATTGTCGGCTGGGGACGATGAACGCTATCTTCTGACTCCATGAGCCGTATTCCTGACAGTTTTATCGATGACCTGCTCGGCCGCATCGACATTGTCGACGTGGTCAATCGCCGCGTGCCCCTGAAACGCAGCGGTAAGGAATACAGCGCCTGCTGTCCGTTTCACGACGAAAAAACTCCCTCTTTCACCGTTTCTGAACAGAAACAGTTCTACCACTGCTTTGGCTGTGGCGCCCACGGCAGTGCCATCCGCTTTCTGATGGAATATGACGGCCTCGGTTTTATCGATAGCATCAACGAACTCGCCCAGATGGCAGGGGTGGATGTGCCCCGCGAAGCCGGAGAGTCAACGCACCCGTCCCGCGAGAAATCTTCTCCACTCTACGAGTTGCTCGAACAGGCCAACCGCTATTATCGTCGGCAGTTGCGTGAACACCCCGGCGGCCAGAAGGCCGTTGCCTATTTGAAGGACCGTGGCGTCAGTGGCGAAATTGCCGGTCGTTTTGAGGTCGGATTTGCGCCTCCGGGTTGGGACAACCTGAGTAAAACACTCGCTGACGTTCCGGCACAACTACTACTTGACGGCGGCCTCACCAGTCAGAGCGATCAGGGCAGCCATTATGACCGCCTGCGCGATCGCATCACCTTTCCCATCCGCGACTCCCGGGGCCGATTAGTTGGCTTTGGTGGCCGACTTCTCGACGGCGACGGGCCCAAATACCTGAACAGCCCTGAAACGGCGATTTTTCATAAAGGGCAGGAACTCTACGGGCTTTATCAGCTGCAACAGGTCCAACGTCAACCTCCCCACATCGTCGTGGTCGAAGGCTACCTGGATGTCATCGCCCTTGCCCAGTTTGGCGCGACCTACGCGGTGGCAGCTCTGGGGACTGCCCTCACCGCGGAGCATATCCGCAAGCTCTATCGGATCACGCAAAAACTCGTACTCTGTTTTGATGGCGACCGGGCCGGCCGAAAAGCAGCAGAGCGCAGTCTCGAAAACCTGCTACCGCACATGCAGGAGGGACGGCAGGCTAATTTCCTGTTCCTGCCCGACGGCGATGATCCCGACACCTTTATCCGCCGCGAAGGGCTGGACGGCTTCGAAGCCCAACTTGCAGGCGCTGAACCCCTGTCTGAATTTCTATTCGACCACCTGACACAAAATTGCGACCTGACCACCCTCGATGGCAAAGCACGACTGGCCGAAACCGCCCAGCCGTGGATCGTTAAAATCCCCGACGGGTTTTTCAAACAGCTTATTCGTAAAGAGCTCCAGCAACGTACCGGCGTCGACCTGCCCGACCGCGAACCAGCGGTAACCCAGTCGATCAATCGCCGAGCACCTGACACCGCCCAGCAACCCAGCGCCAATACCAGCCGCATCCTGCGAAAGGCCTTTGTACTGCTGCTCCAGGAGCCTCCGCTGGCTCAACAGGTATCGACTGACACCCTTGACCGATTAGAGATTCGCAACGAACCGGGATTCGCCCTGTTTTGCCAGCTGGCGCGCTATTTCCACAGCTCTCCCGAGGCCGCCATCGGACTCTTCATGGACCAGCTGGATAACCCCCAGGATGCGACCGCACTGGCGCGGTTGCTGCGCCACCCGACACCACCTGGGAACGCTGCCGCCAGAACCGAGGAATTTAATAACCTGTTATCCGACCTGACCGGGGCCATCCATCGAACCCGTGGCCGCCTTGGGGACCACCGCCGCCAGCGACTCAATGAGCTAATAGCCAAGCTGACCAGCGAGGGCCTTAATGACGAAGAAAAAGCCGAACTGAGGCAACTACAGGAGGCCCATCGCGGTCAAAGCAAACGTGCTAACTAGCGACAAGCTGTTGAACATTTATTATAATGGGCGGTTCTCCCGTTTTCGTACTTTGAGGTAGCCGATACATGTCCCAGGCCGACACCACGCAGACGTCTGAGCTAAAAAAGCTCTTAGCCCTCGGCAAAGCCCGTGGCTACCTGACTTACGCCGAGATTAACGACCACCTCTCCAGTGATGTCGGCACCGAGCAGATTGAAGACATTGTCAGCATGATCAACGACATGGGTATCAACGTATTTGATAACCCACCGGATGCTGACGAACTGCTGCTGTCCGAAGATAACGTTTCCGAAGAATCCGTTGAAGATGCTGCCGCTGTCCTCAGCGCCGTCGATACCGAAGGCCGCACCACCGACCCGGTGCGTATGTACATGCGTGAAATGGGTACCGTCGAGCTACTCAGTCGCGAAGGCGAAATCCTGATTGCCAAGCGTATCGAAGCCGGTCAGCTAACCGTTTTCAACACCCTGCTCGATTTTCCGCCCGCGGTTGATCACCTTTTTGCGCGCTATGCGTCGGCCCTGGAAGGGGACTTCAAATTCACTAATCTTATCGCCGGGCTGACCGATTCAGGCGAAGCCGATCCAGCCCCCGCCGCCGCCGCAGCTGCTGCGGCTGAAGCCGCGAAGGAAGGCAAAACACCTGCCGTGATCCCCAAACCCGCGCCCAAAACTGACGAAGAAGCCGAAGATACCGGGCCGGATTGGGAGCTGATTAAAGAGATTCTGACCGAATCAGAAAAAAGGTACGGCGCGTACACCAAAGAACTGGCCAAGAAAACGCCGAATGAAAAGCAGATCAATACCAAACTGGCCAAGTTCAAAGAGGAGATTTCCAAACTCCGCTTCAGCCCCAAACTGATTGACGAACTCTCCGGGATTCTTCGCGATCACGTCGAAGGGATTCGCGCCCAGGAACAGATCATCATGCGGTGCTGCATCGACAACGCCAAGATGCCACGCAAAGAGTTTATTTCTCGCTTCCCCGGCAACGAAACCGATGAAACCTGGGCCGAAAAAGAGTCCCGTCGGCGCCAGCCCTACTGCGAAAAACTCAAAACCCAGGTTGAAGACATTCAGCGCGCCCAGCGCCGGTTAAAGGCTATCGAAGCCGAGCTCGGCATGACGGTGAAAGAGAACAAAGAGATCAATCGCCATGTCTCCATTGGCGAAGCCAAAGCCAACCGCGCCAAAAAAGAGATGGTTGAAGCCAATCTGCGTCTGGTTATCTCCATTGCCAAAAAATACACCAGCCGTGGCCTGCAGTTCCTCGACCTGATCCAGGAAGGCAACATCGGCCTGATGAAAGCCGTCGACAAATTTGAATACCGTCGTGGGTTTAAATTCTCCACCTATGCCACCTGGTGGATTCGCCAGGCCATTACCCGCTCCATCGCTGACCAGGCCCGCACCATCCGCATTCCTGTTCACATGATCGAGACCATCAACAAACTCAATCGGGTCTCTCGGCAGATGTTCCAGCGCATGGGTCGCGAACCCACGCCCGAAGAGCTCTCCGTCGAAATGGAAATGCCGGAAGACAAGATCCGCAAAGTCATGCGCATCGCCAAAGAACCTATCTCCATGGAAACGCCCATTGGCGACGACGAAGACTCCAGCCTTGGGGACTTTATTAAAGACCAGAACGCCGTGTCCCCCATCGAGGACACCACCTTTGAAGGTCTGCGTAAAAGCACCCAGGACATACTCTCCGGCCTCACCCCGCGTGAAGCCAAAGTATTACGCATGCGCTTCGGTATCGATATGAACACCGACCACACGCTGGAAGAGGTCGGCAAACAGTTCGACGTCACCCGCGAACGTATCCGCCAGATCGAAGCCAAAGCCCTGCGTAAACTGCGCCACCCCAGTCGTTCGGAAAAAGTACGCAGCTTCCTCGACTAAACTGCCCCGCCCTGTGCAGCCCACAGGGCAAAGCAGTTAAATAAACCCTTCCAAAAAAGGGCCTGTAGCTCAGTTGGTTAGAGCAGGGGACTCATAATCCCTTGGTCGTAGGTTCGAGTCCTACCGGGCCCACCATTTCTTTCAGTCGCGCTAGACCATGGCGAACTATCTGCCATCCACCTAGCGATAAATAGCGCTTGTAGGGAACAACTTGAGCGCTTTGCCAATTTCCAATTCGCCTTACCGATACCATCATCCCTTTCGGCCATGCCGAACGACAGTGGATTAGCCCCGTCAGTCCTTTACAATCCATAGCCCGACATAAGGAAAAGCAAATCACGGCTTGACTTCCCGCTACGGATCATCGGGGCCAAATTTCAATCATTCAAAGGGAACAGATCACTGGCATTATCAAAGCATGAGCTAAAAATTGAGGCCAACGCTTTGGCATATGCCAAAAGTATTCGACGCGCATTTGCTAAAGAATTAACCGCTCTAGATATCTACCCTAGTGAAGAAACACCGGTATCAGTGTTTATGGCTGGCTCCCCGGGCGCAGGCAAAACGGAGGCATCAATTGCGCTGATAGATGCCATTTCCTTACCCGGGCAGGGGGTCGTGCGCATCGATCCTGATGACCTAAGACAACAATTCAAGCAGTATGATGGAGAAAATGCTCATCTCTTCCAGAAGGGCGTATCGATACTCGTTGAAAAAATTCATGACCGGGTGCTTAAGCACAAACAGAGCTTTTTGCTTGACGGCACTCTAACTAATTACCAGGTGGCCAGTAAAAACATTGAGCGCTCCCTCGACAAAAACCGCTTTGTTCAAATACTTTATGTTTATCAAGAGCCGCAACAGGCATGGAATTTTGTGCTTGCTCGTGAGGCTGTAGAAGGCCGGAAAATCCTGGCAGAACACTTCGTCGAACAGTATTTTAAAGCTCGCGAGGTAGTAAACCGCTTAAAGCAAAAATATGGCACTGACGTGAACGTAGACTTACTTCTTAAGAATATTGATGGTTCTAATAAGGTTTATCAGGCCAACGTCGATAAAATTGACAACCATATACCGGAAAAGTACAGTCGCGCTCAAATTGAGCAAATGATCGGAATAACCTAAATGAAAGCCGAAAAACCCCTCCATAGCACCTCCTTCTCTGAATTTTTCAGAAGTGCTTCTTCAAAGGAGAAAAAAAACACTTACAAAATCGTGCTGCAAAAAGCGACAGAATCTCAGCTCCAGACGCTCAAGGATGCAGAGCGCCAACCTACTGAGCATGCCAGGTAAGTCATTTAGTTAAAGTAGAGAGCTCATAACCCCTCAATAACACAACAGAGGGGGCAAAGCCTTTAAATGCTCTGCTTTTTGAAAACTCGCCTAATGTCGCACAGCCGTTTTCAACCCTTGCTGTTGACCTTCCGGTTTGCCCGCTCCTTCAATTAGCGTCTCCCCCTACTCGATGCGACCCGATACGCTGATAATTTCTCCCTCTACCAGGCCCTTGTAGTCCGCTCGAAGGTTGGTACCGGGTTTCATCTTTTTCATCCCGCCGGCCACGGTGCCCAGGGACAGCAGATCCCCGGCTTTAAGCGCTATCCCCTGCTTTGCCAGGGCATCGCGTAGCCAGATCACCGCCTCGACCGGGTGGTTGTAGAGATCAACCGTGGTTCCTCGGCTCACTAGCTGATCATCTTCGTAGAGGCTGACTTCTACCTGGGACAGGCGACGCATCCAGTCTTCGTTGGCTTCCAGGATTACCGGTTGGCCTAGCAGCCCTTTACGCGCACCGGTGTTACCGGCAATGAGTCCGGCCATGTTCGGCCCTGTGCTGGAACGGACCGGCAAATCGACCAGTTCGATAAATGGCACAACGGCATCCAGTGCCGCGAGCACTGCCATTCGGTCCCTGGCATCGTTAATGTCTGCACTGCCAACGCGCATGATGAAGTCGCCCTCGATAAACGGAGCAACGCCAAAATCACTACTGATCGGGGTACCTTCGCTAGTGAGGGTTTTTTCCAGCAACACGCCCCATACCGGTTCGGTTACGTTGAAGCCTTTGCGTTGACCGGCCCCGGTAAGGGCGGCCTTGTAGCCCACTACCCGGCCCAGTTCCGGTTTTAGCAGGTCGACCAGTTGGGCCTGATAACCGTAGGCAGTGGACCACTCCATGCCAACCGGGAAATCAGTAATCGGTGACCGCTCTTTGAAACTCTGTATGAACCGCTGCGGCCAATCCACTTCGGCTTCCTGAGCAACTATCGTCTGCGGCACTAACAGCGTTAATACCAGCCCTGCCGTTCTAAACATTCCGGTTGGCTTCATCTTTGCTCCTCCTCTAACTTAACCTTCTAAATTCGCCCCGACGCTCGAATACCAGACGAGTCCAGTGGACACCTCCGACCCGCCAGTAATGGCTTATTTTAATTCCCGGATCAGGTGCGCCAATTCGGGATGATCTTTGACGAAAACCTCGTGGTAAACCAGCTCATAGGGGAAATCAGCGACGGCGCCATAGTCCGCCAGATATTCCATATGTTTGCGGTTCCGGTTGTCGTATTCGTGAAACAGCGCGTGACTCCGGCCATCAAACTCCAAAGGTTTGGTATCAAATTTTTCGCACATGGTCAGGTTAAAGGCCGGGGATGCCTTCAGCCACTGCTCGTCGATATAAAGCACAGAATAACCATGAAAGAGGGCATTATTTTCGCCAAACTCGTCGAGCATTGAGTCAGGCATCAGATGGTTTTTGACGTGGGCAAAACCAATGCCCGATGCAATGCCCTGAGTTCGGGCCAGAGTGGACAGCAGCACCGCCTTGGGCATGCAGAAGCCACGCTTATCTATCAGCACCTGTCGGCTACAGAATTGTGCTTTGGTGAGTAAAAAATGGCGTGGATCGTAACGAAACTGGTCGCGGACTGCGTAGTAAAGCCGAACAATTTTGTCGATTTCGGTAACGGCATCGCCAACCACCCCATTCGCGTAGGCCTGAACGCTCGGATCATCGCAATCGAAATAGCGAGTCGCCTGCAGGCAATCGTCGGTGGGTGGAGCGTCCAGGTCGATCTTGTTGGTAAGGGTCACCACTGCGTGAACTCCCTGTCTGGTGGATTGCAGGGTATTGAACCATAGCAGAGCCACAATGAATCGGTGGATAGGTAAAGACAGGGAGTTTCAAAGCCAGGCCGCGCTTTCCTGGTGGTTTTAAAAACTGAACGACTCGAATGTCCTCCAGTCCCGCTATTGGGTGTCTATATCTCCCAATGATAAAGCCCTCTATCCGCCCGACAGTTTAGCCATCACAAAGCATCCCTGAGAGTTCAACCCTACATAACAACGAATTAGTCAGGTCAATCACGGATTTTAGTAAACTGCCGCCCCGAACAAACAACTCTGTCAGCGCCCTTCCGTTTTGATAATCCAGCCCCGTCGACTATTAGCCTTTTTGACCATTGCGATGCTCGTCGCCGGTTGCGACTCCGCGGTGCCGGAGTACCGCGCTACCCATTATGTATTCGGCACACTGGTGGAATTTACGGTTTACGATAGCGATGCCGAGACAGCTCGGCAGGCTATTGCCGAAATCGGCGCTGATTTTCGAACTTTTCATAACGACTGGCACGCCTGGCAACCGGGGAAATTAACCCGTCTCAACGAATTGTTGGCCGATGGCCAGCCCCATCCGCTAGACCCAGGCCTGATACCGCTCTTTGAACAGTCGATTGTGCTGTCCAGAAAATCGCAGGGGTTATTCAATCCGGCAATGGGCAGGCTGATCGCACTTTGGGGCTTTCATAACGACACCCCGCCTGTCGGCCCGCCGCCCAATGCCCGCGAAATTACCCGACTGGTGAACCTGAATCCGCAAATGTCGGATCTGGTGTTAAGGAAACAGTCACCCGATCAGGCGACGTTACGGAGCAACAACCCGGCTGGCCAATATGACTTTGGTGGCTTTGCCAAAGGCTACGCCATTGAACTGGCCCAGCAAAAAATGCAGTCGGCGGGCATTGCCAACGTCATTGTTAACGCCGGTGGCGATCTCTGTGTGATGGGCGATCACGGTGACCGCCCGTGGCGCATTGCCATTCGCGACCCTCGTCACTTTGATGTGTTGGCAGAAATAGCGCTAACCAGCGATGAGTGCGCCATGACCTCGGGAAATTACGAGCGTTTTCGAGAGTACAACGACCGTCGCTATGCCCATATCATTGACCCACGCACCGGGTGGCCGGTGGACCATATTGCCTCGGCCACGGTGATTGCGAATGACGGCGGCATGGCCGATGCAGCGGCCACCGCACTGACTGTTGCCGGCCCTGAGAAGTGGCAAACAATTGCCCAGCAAATGGAGTTGACCCAGGCCCTGCTGGTCGATGACACGGGGCGAATTCATGTGACCCGCAGTCTCTACCCTCGATTAATCTGGCCGGAAAAAGCGCCGACTGATCTGGTGATCGTCGACCTGTAAGCAGTTTTTTATTGGCTCGCCCACCTGCTCCGATCGTTTTTCTCTAGCAATGCCATTCACACGAACCGCAACTTATCGTGGCGCCATTTAACCCAATCGGCGCCCTGATATCGACGCAAACCTTTCGCCTCGCCCTCGATCACGCTTCAAATGACCGGCACCTAAATGCTATGGTGCTGCCTGTGAATATAGAGGAAGGAGGATCACGCCGATGAACAGCCCAACCACCGAACAGACCATACCGTTACCCCACTGCTCACCCGATGAGTGGCAAATCCGTAAGGAACTGGCCGCCGCTTACCGACTGGTCCATAACAAAGGCTGGACTTCACTGATTTTTAACCACATCACGGCGCGGGTGCCGGGACCGGATGAACATTTCCTGATTAATCATTTCGGCCTCCGTTACGACGAAATCACCGCATCCAATCTGGTTAAAGTGGACCTTAACGGTAACGTGATTAACGGCGATGGCAGCGAACGAATTAACCTGGCGGGTTACGTAATTCATAGCGCTATTCACGGCGCACGCGATGACGTGGTCTGCGCCCTGCATACCCACGGCCCCGCCTCGGTTGCAGTCTCCTGCCTTGAACAGGGCTTCATGTTCATCAATCAGGATTCGATGCAGTTTTCCGGCCAGATCGCCTATCACGACTTCGAAGGTCTGGCGATAAACGAAGATGAACGCGAACGCCTGGTTGCCGATTTAGGAACAAAGTCGACACTGATACTGCGCAACCATGGCGCATTGACGGTGGGCCGCTCCGTGGGGGAAGCCTTCGTGATGATGTGGCTGCTCGAGCACGCCTGCAAAATACAGCTATCAGTCATGGCCACCGGGGCGAAAATCAATGCCCTTGAAAGCGGCCGACTGGACACTATCGCCCTCGGCGTACCCACCCAGCAACTAGCACTCACTCCCGATGGTCTCGGAAAGCTGCCGTTTGAAGCGCTGATGAGAGAAGTCGAAATAACCGACCCCGATTACTGCACGTAACGCCGGTTAGCCGACTAGAAAACTACTTGCCGCAGGTCTGCTGC
>CAJXVN010000003.1 GCA_913060775.1 uncultured Gammaproteobacteria bacterium
GTGGGCTCGGAGATGTGTATAAGAGACAGATTTTTGCTCAGCCTGTACTTGGGCGGCGCTTGCTTTACTCCTTACTTCTGAAATATTACCTTCAGGGAATACCGCCATACGTGATTTGCGCAGTTCTATCAGCGTGCTATCTAGCTGCATGAGTTCTTCAGATACGCTTTTAAGCTGTGTTTCTGCACTTTCAATATCACGGTTTAGTACAAGCAAGGTACGACTCACCTCTTGTAGCTCTTCATTAAGGTTGGTGTGCAGTTGATGATTGTGTTTATAAGTTTTGAGCGCTTCGGCTTTTTCATTTAACCACTTAGCAATTTTTTCAATAGGCAGGTTGTGAACTTCAGCACCGTGCGCCGTCATAGTCTCACGAAGCGTTGCAATGCTGTCGTTAACCCCTTTAGTTTTGTTCTCTACTTCTGCGTTGCGTTCGGTGAATTGCTTTTCCAATGTTTCGCGCCGCTGCAAAGAAACTGCAAGTTCTGACTGTTTGGCTTGCAACGCTTGTTGTGCTTCATTTTTGTTCTGCACTGCGGCATTTAGGGCTTGTTCGCATTGCTCTATGCGCGTTAACTGGGCACTAATGTCATCAAGACGGGTTTTAAACTGCTCGGTAAATTGGGCAACGCTTTGCGATATATTAATATCGACTTTTTCAAAGCTCGATATATCAGCGCTAAGTACGCTTGAAAACTGCTTCCACTTTTCTAACAACGCATCGCGTTTTGCGCTTGTTTGGTCTAGCTGCTTATTAACCTGGGTAAGGGTTAACTCAGTGTGTGTAACGCTTTCTTTTGCCTGTGCTCCTTGTTGCTCAATATCATCTAACTGCTCTTTTAAGCTGTCACGCTTTTGTACAGTTTCAGGTATATCAATCGCCACGCTAGCCGTAGTGTGCTCGTTAGCTCCACATACCGGACATGGCTCGCCACTTTTTAGCTGGGCGCGCAGGTGTGCCACTTCAGCATCTAGGGCGATCAGCGCCTCTATGTCTTTTAAATTACTGCGTGTTTGTTTGTAGGCGTCAACCAAGGCTTGTCGGTCAGATTGCTGCTGCGCTAGTTTTTTCGATAAGTCTTCCTTCTGTGCACTCAGCGATACTTTGTCTTGCTCTAGTGCCAAATATTGCTGTTGAATATGACCTATCTGAATCAGGTTGTCCCAGTGATGAAGCTTGGTATCCCGCTCTTGTTGAAGACTTGTTTTACTGCTTGCGCTATTTTTATTGGCGTTAGAAAGCGCAGCATTTAACGCCTCTTCACAAGTGGCGACGTTGGCGGTCGCATTATCAAAAGTTTGCGTTAATGTTTTCAGCGCCTGATTCGTTTGTGTAATAGCTTCATCAATTGAGGAAAGCGCGTCGCGGTGCTCTTCGGCACTTTGTTTAAGCGTCGCTATTTGCTTCTGTTCGCTCTCAATATGCCGCGCAGTTTCACTCCAACCGCTGATAAACTCGGCCATACTGCTGAGTGAGTGGTTTTCATTTAGGTAGGCTTCTAATTCACCCAGTTTTTTCTTGTTATCGGCTGACGCATTTTCTATTTCTGTACGCTTTTTAGTTAGCGCATTTATGGAGCGCGTAAACTGCGCAGCGCTGTCATTTGCTTTTTGTTGGGCGGCTGTACTCTGCGCTATATTATTATCTAACGGAACCACCTGCTCGTTTATGCGCTTTTCAAGTTCACTGCTTTGTTGCTTAGTTTGAAGTAGTGCTCGTTCAGCATTGGTCACTTCCGAGCTTAGCTGTTCTTTTTGCGTTTTTAATTCAGGAAGCTGAGCCGCTTTTTCATTGAGCTTTTCTTTGTAGCCCAATACGTCTTGCTGAAGCCCGTTTCGCTGCAAAAAAGGGAGGCGAAGCTTTTCGGCGGGCTCACTGTGAGTTAGCACATTAAGTTCTTGTTTCGCCTCATCAATCGCATTATTCGCAGCAAGCTGTGCTTCTTTCGCCTCTTTAAGCGCGAGTGCATTGGTGTTGAATGATTGTTGCCATTGCTGTTGCTGTTGTAGTTCAGTAAGTGTTTGGTTAAACGCCGCAACTTGACCATTAATACCGTCTTGCTCTTCTTCCAACTGGGTAATTTGCTCATTGCTAAGTAACGTTACCCCTTCAAGCTTTATCGCGAATTCTTTTTTCTTTTGTTTAGCCTCGCTAAATTGCTGATGTACTGCTTGTGATATTTGCCCATAGATTTCAGTACCAGTTAGTTCTTCAAGTAACTCAGCCCTGTCGCCTTCATTGGCATTTAGAAAGGCAGCAAAGTCGCCCTGCGACAACATCATAGATTTTGTGAAGCGCGCAAAGTTCAGACCAGTGAGCTTTTCTATCTCTTCATTTTTAGGGCGAACCTGGGTTGCTAGCACATCGCCACTTTCAACTTCAGCCAGCTCAACATCGGCACTTTGCAGATTACCGTCAACTTTTCCTCTGGCGCGGCGCATGCTCCAAAACGCACGGTACGCTTTACCCTTAATATCAAACTCAACTTCCGCCAAACACTCCGCTGTACCGCGAGTCATAATGTCGTTGTTCGACGTTGATATAGGCCCAAGTCGAGGCGTTTGGTGATATAAAGCTAAACATATTGCATCGAGCAGGGTGGTTTTACCCGCACCGTTAACGCCCACCATCAGCACCACGGCTGGCTGGGCCTCTGGCAACTGCAACGGCGCTTCGCAACTGGCCAGCATTTCGGTCATTTTACGGTGCAGTGCCCGATAAACTGCCTGACCATCATCCAGCTCGCTCCGACCCAGCTGATCGTGTAGATCAACAATAATCTGCTGGGTAGCCTCCACGCCGACATCGGCAGTGAGCAGCAGGGCCTCCAGATCATCAAGCGTTTCCACATCGACCGTTTTCTCGCCGAACACCAGGTCGGCGAGGCCATCAGTCAAACGGGTGCGGGTTTTCGCCAGGCCCTGCTTAAGGCGGCCAAAGAGTCCTTGCGAGTCAGATTTTTCACTCATGCGAAACAACTAGTCCAAAGAGGTGTCAAAATGCGCCGGGTCAGCCCCGGAATCAGCTCCCGGGGTCGGCTCACAGCAGGTTCGCTACGGCGAACTTCCCGGAGCACCGTTATTCTAAGGAACCTCCTCGCGGATACCTAGCATCTGCACACATTGTCACCAACTTTTCGCGACTCCATTCCATGCACCCTCCTCGTATCGAGAGCTAACCATGAATCGATTGACCCGCTTTGTCCCTACCCTGCTAGCCATCCTGCTCGGCCCGGCGATAGCCAACGCTGCGTCTCAGCAACCGGTGACCGAATTCGAGCTGGCCAACGGGTTGAAAGTACTGGTGCGGGAGGATCACCGCGCGCCGGTAGTGGTTTCACAGGTCTGGTACAAGGTGGGTAGTAGTTACGAACATGGCGGCAATACCGGCGTCTCCCACGCCCTGGAACACATGATGTTCCAGGGCACCAAACGCTATGGACCCGGCAAGTTTTCAGAAATCATTGCGGCCCAGGGCGGCAGTGAAAACGCCTTCACTGGCATCGATTACACCGCTTATTTTCAGACCCTGGCCAGTGATCGCCTGGAAATCGCCCTGGAACTGGAAGCCGATCGCATGGTTAACCTGCAGATTCAGGACGAAAAATTTGCCAAAGAAATCCAGGTGGTGATTGAAGAGCGACGCATGCGTACGGAAGATCGACCCACCGCCCAGCTTAATGAACTGTTCCGGGCCAGTACCTGGGTCAGCCACCCTTACCGCAACCCCGTCATCGGCTGGATGAGCGACCTGGATGCCATGACCACTGCCGACCTCAATGACTGGTATCGGCGCTGGTACATGCCCAACAACGCCACCCTGGTGGTAGTCGGCGACGTCGATACCGCCACCGTGAAAAAGCTGGTCAAAAAGTATTTCGGCCCGTTAAAAAAGGGCCAATTGCAACCACCCAAAGAGCGACAGGAGGTCCCGCAAACCGGTGAACGCCGTCTTACGGTGAAATTACCCGCCCAGTTACCCCACCTGATTATGGGATACCACGTCCCCCGATTTGGCGGCGAGGCAGACGGCGCCGTGGATAGTCAGGCGATAACCGATAAACCAGCGACCGCGGCCACGGACGAGGCCTATGCGCTGGACGTACTCACGGCCATCCTCGACGGTGGCAGCAGCGCCCGATTTGCCCGCGAATTACAACGCGGCCAGGCCATTGCCGCCAGTGCCAGTGCCGGCTATCGCGGTGCCCTGCGCGCGCCCGGTCTGTTCACGGTCGATGGCACACCGGCACAGGGCCACACCATCGCCGAACTTGAAACCGCCCTGCGCGCCCAGATTCAACGGCTAATTGACGAACCGGTGAGCCCTGCGGAGCTGAATCGAGTTAAAACTCAGGTCGTGGCCGACAACGTATACACCCGCGATTCGGTTTTTTACCAGGCGATGCAGCTGGGCATGCTCGAGACCGTTGGCCTGCCCTGGCAGATGCTCGATGAGTACGTCGATCGTATCAAGGCTGTCACGCCCGAACAGATCCAGCAAGTCGCCAAACGTTACCTGCGGCCCGATCGGGTAACCGTGGCCATTCTTGACCCCCAACCGATGGACACTAAGAAGCCCCGGCGTCCGCCGCCAGCAGGGTTAAGACATTGAATCACTCCCACGATCAATCCACTCAGGCGAGGAACACGATGATGAAGCAGATCAGCACCTGGCTAACCCTTCTGCTGATGCCGGCCACCCTGATCGCCGGACCGGCGATCGAACAGTGGCAAACATCAACGGGCAGCAAAGTGCTGTTTGTCGCCACCGGAGCGTTACCGATGGTCGACCTGCAGCTGGTGTGCGACGCCGGCTCAGCCCGAGATGGCGATCAGGGCGGTCTGGCGATGATGACGAATGAGTTGCTATTTTCCGGCGCCGGCGATCTCGATGCGGACGCCATCGCCGCCGGTTTTGACGACCTGGGAGCCAAGGTCGGTAGTTCGGTAAGTCAGGACATGGCCATGGTCAGCCTGCGCAGCCTTAGCGATGCAGACCACCTGCAACCAGCGCTCGATCTGTTCACCACCGTTGTCGGCCAGGCAAACTTTCCTGCCGCCGATTTTAAGCGGGAGCGCAAAAACCTGCTGACGGGACTGCAACAGGAAAAACAGAGCCCGGGGGCATTAGCCCAGCGTGCGTTTTTCCAGGCACTCTACGGTGATCATCCCTACGCCAACATGGCCAGTGGCACTGAAGCCAGCGCCAAAAAGCTCACCCGAGACCAGTTAGTGGCTTTCAAAGAGCGCTACTATCGCAGTCAAAACTGCCTGGTCGCGCTGGTCGGTGACCTCTCCAGAGAGCAGGCAACCACCATCAGCGAACAGCTCTCCGCTCGACTGGCACGCGGTGCTCCGGCACCGAAGCTGGAGACGACTAAACACAGCACCGCGCACTTCGAACAGATCAACCACCCGTCTCAGCAGACCCACGTGCTTATCGGCCAACCGGTGGTGGGCCGACTGGAGCCTGATTATTTCCCGCTGTTTCTCGGCAACCACATTCTTGGTGGCAGCGGGCTGCGCTCGCGGATCAGCCAGGAAGTCCGCGACAAACGTGGTCTCGCTTATAGCTCCTACAGCTATTTCTCACCGATGCGCCAGGCGGGCCCCTTTGTCATGGGCCTGCAAACTCGTAACGACCAGGCCGATGAAGCCGCCGGATTGCTGCGTGAAGAACTACAAAAATTCATCACCAAGGGCCCGGATGATCAGGAACTGCTAGCGGCCAAACAGAACCTGACCGGCGGCTTTCCATTGCGGATCGCCAGTAATGGCAAAATTATCGGCTACCTGGCAGTCATTGGTTTCTATGGGTTACCGCTGGACTACCTCGATACCTGGGTCGACCGAATTGAGGCCATCGACGCCGATCAGATTCGTGACGCTTTTTTGCGCCGCGTAAAGCCAGACCAGCTAGTGGAAATTCGGGTCGGCGGCTAACCGTCGGCCCGGTCACTGCATTACTAATCCGGACTGGCTGAACATGGCAAACAGGCGAGGCACCCTGCGCATTATCGGCGGCCAGTGGCGCGGGCGCCGACTGCCCATTATTGAGGCCAGCGGACTCAGGCCTACCCCCGACCGGGTCCGCGAAACCCTGTTCAACTGGTTACAGGCAGAAATCCCCGGCAGCCACTGTCTGGATCTTTTTGCCGGCACCGGCGCGCTTGCATTTGAAGCCCTTTCCCGGGGCGCGGAACGGGTCACGGTGGTAGAGAGTAACTCCCGGGCCTGCGACCAGATACGCGCCAGCGCCGCCGCCCTGGGAACCGATCGGCTCAACCTGATTTGCGCCGATGTCAGCGATTTTCTGCGGCAGTCAGCTGAGGTTTTTACCGGCACGGAAACAGGCTCCGCGCCAGCGCCGAGCTGGGACCTGGTTTTTGTCGACCCACCCTACAAGCTCGGCTATCCACCCCCACAGTGGCCACTGATCGGCGATCACCCCCGGATTGCCGACGACGCCGCCATCTATATGGAGAGTCATGCCGACCACCGCGACACCCCGTTAACCGGCACCACCCGGCGCTGGCGGGAAAGACGCCATAAAGTCGCCGGGGAAATCTGCTACCGTTTGCTGGAACCCGCCGAACCACCGATCCCCGACCAGCCGCCGAAATAATCCCGAAAGAATCCGGGGAACTGACCGAGGGAATGACAAAGCGCGCCTATATCCGCACAATGAGGCGGTGGAACCTGCGCTAGGCCGCCGTAGCCACTTTGCCCCGAGACCCGGGCCCCCTGACTGGCGATCAACCCACGTTATGCAACCAGCTAAAAAGGAACCTCCCATTGACTAAAGCGG
Organism: uncultured Gammaproteobacteria bacterium; assembly: GCA_913060775.1. Classification (GTDB taxonomy): domain Bacteria; phylum Pseudomonadota; class Gammaproteobacteria; order Immundisolibacterales; family Immundisolibacteraceae; genus QNFC01. The sequence continues at coordinate 6,809 of CAJXVN010000003.1, forward strand.
TGTACCCCGGCTCTTTTGACCCCATCACCCATGGTCACTGCGACCTGGTTGAACGGGCCGCGCGGCAGTTCGATCAGGTCGTGGTCGCTATCGCTCATAATATTAATAAACAGACCATGTTCACCGTCGATGAGCGGGTCGAGCTTGCCGAAAAAGTACTCGCCCACCTGCCCAACGTCACCGTAATACCGGTCACCGGCCTGATCGTGGATTTCACCGAGCAGCAGGGGGCAACGGCCATCCTGCGCGGCCTGCGCGCGGTCTCTGATTTTGAGTTTGAGTTTCAGTTAGCATCCATGAATCGCAACCTCAAACCCGATATTGAAACCCTGTTCATGACCCCGGCGGAACAGTACGCCTACATCTCCTCCAGCCTGGTTAAAGAAGTGGCACGATTCAACGGTGATGTCTCCATGTTTCTCCACCCGCTGGTGTTGGAACGGGTAAAACAGAAGCTGGCGGCCCAGTGAGCCGACCAGAGGAAGCACCTCCATGGCTCTGAAAATCACCGAAGAATGCATTAACTGCGATGTCTGTGAACCGGTCTGCCCGAACGAGGCCATCAGCATGGGCGCCGAAATTTATATCATTGACCCGAACCTGTGCACCGAATGCGTGGGGCACCACGACCAGCCACAGTGCCTGGAACTCTGCCCGGTTGAATCCATTGAGAAAGATTCGGCCCATCCTGAAACGGTCGATGAATTAACCGCAAAATACGAGCGCTTGACCGGTCCTTTCGGCGGGCCTCCACTAACGCAACGGCGATAACATGAAAAAACTGCTCCTGTTCCTCCTCTTTGCCCTCGTCAGCAACCTGGCGACTGCCGCACCCAAACTCGGTGCCATTGCCAGCGCCCACCCATTGGCCACCGAAGCGGGGTTTGAAGTACTAGCCGCCGGCGGTAATGCCTTTGATGCCGCCGTGGCGATTAGCGCTGTACTCGGCGTCGTCGAGCCCAGCAGTTCTGGCTTTGGCGGTGGCGGATTCTGGCTACTGCATGACCAGACAAGTGGCGAGCAGGTGATGATCGATGGCCGCGAAAAGGCTCCTGGCGCCGCCCACCGCGATATGTACCTTGATGAACAGGGCGAATTCCAGCGCCTCAGCTCTCTTAACGGCCCACTGGCTGCGGGCATCCCCGGACTACCGGCAGCACTGGTCACCCTCACCGACGAATACGGCAAGCGTTCCCTGGCGGACAACCTGGCGGCTGCCGAACGTATCGCCCGGGAAGGTTTTGTCGCTGACCAGCACTACCTGAAAATGGCAAAAATTCGACTCGAGGCACTCCGGGCTTCCCCCGCCGCCAGCGCCGTTTTTCTCGACCAGGGCAAAGCGCCTGAAACCGGTTTCATCCTGCGCCAGACAGACCTCGCCGACACCATAAAGGCGATGCGCGATCACGGTCGGGCCGGCTTTTATAGCGGCCCTGTGGCGGGAAAACTGGTTTCCGGCACTCGGGCTGCCGGCGGCATCTGGACCCTGCAGGACCTGCAGGACTACACCGTGGTCAAGCGCAAACCGATACGAGGCACCTACCACGGCCTGAACATCATCACCGCCGCTCCACCCTCCTCGGGAGGAATCGCACTGGTCGCGATACTCAATATTCTTGAGCAATTCGACCTGGCTGAGCAGCCGGCGCTGACCCGCAAACACCTGATCATCGAAGCCATGCGTCGCGGTTATCGGGATCGCGCCCAGTACCTGGGCGACCCGGATTTTGTCGACATTCCCTATGCGCTGCTGGAGAGCAAGGCCTACGCTGCCGGATTACGCGCCAGCATCCGCGATGACAGGGCCAGCAGTAGCGCCCAGCTCCCCGGCCGGGCTCCCGATTATGAGGGAACCGACACGACCCATTTTTCGGTGGTGGATATCCACGGTAACCGGGTCGCGGGCACCCTGAGCATCAACATTCCGTTTGGCAGCGCCTTTGTTCCCCCCGGCACTGGCGTGGTGCTGAATGACGAAATGGATGATTTTTCCGCCAAAGAAGGTGTCCCCAACACCTACGGTCTGGTGGGGGCCGAAGCCAACTCCATTCGACCCGGCAAACGGCCACTATCGAGTATGACTCCCACCTTTGTAGAGCGTGGCGATCAGGTGGCGGTACTCGGCACCCCCGGCGGTAGCCGCATTATCACCATGGTGCTGCTGGGCCTGCTCGAGTTTGCCGAAGGCGCCGATGACCCGGCCGTCTGGACCGCCAGCAAACGCTTTCACCACCAGTACCTGCCGGATGAAGTGCAGTTTGAGGAAGGCGGACTTGACCCGGAGACCCAGGCCGGTCTTGAGGCGCTGGGCCATACCCTGAAAGAGCTGTCTCGCAACTACGGCAACATGCAGGCTATTTTTAGCGACCGCCGCGCCGGCGTCATGAAAGCCGCGGCCGATCCCCGCCGCGTCGGACTGGCAGAGGTGCGGTAACGCCCATGGCAAAGCCAGAGCATCAGGGAAAACTGCAACTGGGACGGGTGCTCCGCTGGCTGGTCGATGACGAACTAATCACGGCTAAATCCGCACAGGCGCTGTCGGCCGGTGGCGATGGCGGCCTGGACCACCCGCTGCTGGTTGTCGCCAGACAGAACTGGAAAAGCGCCACTCAGCCGCCGTTTCCGTTAAACGCCGAACGACTATCCCAATGGCTCGCCAACCGGGTCGGCCTGGACTACTTCCGCATCGATCCATTGAAACTGGATTTACGCTCGGTTACCGGGGTGATCTCTTACGCTTACGCCAGCCGTTTTCAGATTTTGCCGATACGGGCTGACCAGCAGACCATTACTGTGGCCGTGAGCCAGCCCTTTGTTACCGACTGGCTCGACACGGTCACCCACGTCAGTAAGAAAAAAGTGGTGCGGGTGATCGCCAGCCCGGTTGAAATCAGCCGCTACCTGGAACAGCTCTTCAAGCTCAACGAGTCGATCGACTCCGCCGCCGACCGCCGCAACGCCAACAGCGAGATCGGCAACTTTGAGCAGTTAATTGAGCTTGGTTCCAGCGCCCGGGATGGCGAAGATCAACACATCGTCAACATCGTTGACTGGCTGCTCCAGTACGCCTTTGATCAACGGGCCAGTGACATCCACCTGGAGCCGCGACGCAACGAAGGATTGCTGCGCTTTCGTATCGATGGCGTGCTGCATCAGGTGCACACGGTGCCGGACAATGTCATGTCCGGGATTCTTAGCCGGCTAAAGATTCTTGGCCGCATGGACGTATCGGAAAAACGCCGACCTCAGGATGGCCGGGTAAAAACCCGTTCCCCCGGCGGCAGAGAGGTTGAACTGCGCGCCTCCACCATTCCCACTGCCTTTGGTGAAAAAATGGTGCTGCGTATTTTCGACCCGGAAACCGTGGTCAAAGGCTTCAGTGAACTCGGTTTTGACAAGTCCGAAAACAATCGCTGGAACGAACTAATAAAAAACCCCAACGGCATTATTCTGGTCTCCGGTCCTACCGGCTCTGGCAAAACCACCACCCTCTACTCCAGCCTAAAGCAACTGGCCAAACCCACCCTCAATGTCTGCACCATCGAAGACCCCATTGAAATGATCGAAGCGGCCTTCAACCAGACTCAGGTGCAGCCCAGCGCCGGCCTTACCTTTGCGGACGGTGTGCGCACCCTAATGCGCCAGGACCCGGACATTATTATGGTCGGCGAAATACGCGACCAGGAAACCGCCGATGTCGCCGTACAGGCCGCCCTGACCGGCCATCTCGTGCTCTCTACTATCCACACCAACGACGCTCCCTCGTCCCTGTCCCGACTAATGGAGCTGGGCGTTCCCTCTTATTTGATCGAAGCCACCCTGCTGGGCGTGCTGGCACAACGGCTAGTGCGCACGCTCTGCCCGCACTGCAAAAAGGAGACACCGGTGGACGAAGTCCTCTGGCGTAACCTGGTGCGACCCATCAAGCTCCCGGTGCCCGACAAGATTTTTGCTCCGGAAGGCTGTGACGAATGTCGCGGCACCGGCTTTCTGGGCCGGGTTGGTATTTATGAAATGATGATGATCGACCCGGAAACCCGTGGCCTGATAACCGACACCCTGGATCTGCGCGCCCTGCAAAAAGCGGCCCTGACCGGCGGCATGGTGCCACTGCGGGTGGCAGGGGCCCGTAAGGTAAGCGCCGGACTCACCACCTTGAGCGAAGTGATGCGAGTGGTGCCACCACCCCAGGAAGATCCCTTACTCAAGCAAAATTGAGCCAGCTCAAGCGAAAAACTGGCCCTTTGCTCGACCACCATTTAACCAGCAGTTATTATTCGCTGCTGTTTCACAGTCACTACCTGCTTGCATCATCGGGTATCACCGACGCACCCAACTGAACAGGAGAGTCAATCATGGGCAAAGTTGAACCGATCTCCACCCAGCACCGCTTTAGCGAAGAGAACGTTCGCGCAGGGGCACGCAACCTGCTGATCAACGGCGCTGGCGTTACAACCGGCACCGAAGTACTTATCCTGAATCAGCCGGGGCTGGTCGAACCGGCGGTGGCCGACATTATCGAGGAGGAAGCCCGCGCCCTGGGCGCCACGGTATACGTGATGTGGGCCGGCAGCGTTAAAGGACCTGAAGAACTGCCCGGTCCGGCGATGGCGGCGATGCAAAATTGCGAAGTGACCATATTCAACCACATGCTCGCCGGCCTGCTACGGTTAATTCCGTTTGATGGCACGGGTCTGAAGCTCCTCAATTTCTGCACCACCTGGGACACGCTGGGCAGCGAATTCGCCCGCGTCCATTACCGGGTAATGATGGAAGTAATGCAGTATTTCGGCCCCAAACTCGCGGCTGAATCTAGCTACCGCATCACCTGTCCACTGGGGACCGATTACTACGGCGACATGGAAACTCCGCCGGCCACTGCAAAGAAAAAAGGCGATACCGGAGACGGTTTTAGCTTGCGCACCTTTCCAATCAGCGTCAGCCCGCCGGTGATGAGCATGAAAGCCAATGGCAAGCTGGCAATACGGTGGCTGACCCCGGCCGGGATTCACGAGTTTGACGAACCGGGGATTAGCCTGCCCAGCCCGGTGCTCGCGACCATTAAAGATGGCCGCATGGTCGATTTCGACGGAGCCGATGATGCGGTGGCAGAGCTACGGCGGTTTCTGGAAAAAATTGGTGACCTGACCGACAAAGATGGTTACATCATCAACTCCTGGCATGCAGGCACCAACCCCCGCTGTTTTGCCCACGTTACGCCGGAGGAAAACCTGGATGCCTGGATGTACATGATCCACGGAAATCCCCGTATTGTTCACCTGCACACCGTGGGTACCGCACCCCCCGGTGAAATGTCGATCCCGATAGTCGATCCAACCATCCGGTACGGCGATAAAACCTTCTGGAATGCAGGTAAACTGGTAATCCTTGACGACCCCGAAGTTCGCGAACTGGTAGCCAAATACCAGGACCCGGATGAGGCCCTGTTTGTGGACGACAACATCGGCGTATAGCGCCGTTTAATGAATAAAGAGAAGCTGATAATCAATGAGTAACACAATCTGGTACACCCGCTGTCCGGTCCCCACCGCATCCGGTATCGCCAAGCAACACGATCGTTTTAACGAGGCCTTCGCCGACAGCGGCTGGCAGGTACGCAATATTCGCGAGCGCGGCACGGATGGCACTAGCCTGAACACCCATTTCAGCCACGACCTGGATGATTCGTTCCGTGAGGGCGGCGGCTCTCCGCCGGTCTGGGCTCGGGCCAACGGCGCCGATACCTCCCTGCTTGGGGTCTGTTTTATTGAAGAGACGCTGGGACTGTTCGTCCGTGCGGATGACGATTCCATTCAGACCGTCCCCGACCTGGTGGGCAAACGGCTGGCACTGCCTGACTGGCCCGAACTGATCATGAACTTTTTCCGGTTTTCTGCGGAAAAAGCCTTTGTATCGGCCCTGCAGCTGGAAGGCATCCCCGAAAGCGAAGCCAATTTTGTCGATGTCGTCGAGACCGGCGACCATTTTCAACTGCTTAACCCCACTTTTACCGACGGCTCCGATCGCACGCTTGCCTCCTACTACCACTGCCAGATGGAAGCGCTCCTCAATGGTGAGGTGGATGCGATTTTTGCCAAGGGTGGCGAAATTGCTGCCATGCAGGCCGAAAGCGGCGGTCGCCTGCGCATGCTCACCAACCTGATGGATGCCAAACCCATGTGGGCCAAGGTCAACAACGCCACTCCACGCATCCTCACGGTCAGTAATTCGCTGGTTAGAAGCAACCCGGATAAAGTGGTTACCTACGCTCGTACCCTGTTACAGGCCGCCAACTGGGCCCAGCAGAATCACGCGGAAGCGGACGTGGCCATGGCCTCCGAAACCGGCGTTGCGCCTGCCGACATCCATACCTATTACACCCGCGACATCTACGACAAGCTCGCGCCGGAGCTGAGCGTTAAAATGATCGATGCCGTCGAAGTCCTGAAAACCTTCCTCTTTGAGCACGGTTATATCGACAACAATTTCTCCACCGATGAATGGATGGCCAAAGAGCTGTTACAGGAAGCCTACCGACTGGAAGGCATGCCCTGGCGCGACTAAAATCACCCAACCCCCCTCTAACGGAATCCAGTCAACATGGACTCAAAAACACTTCGCAATTTATTCGGCCAGTTTGCTACCGGCGTCACCGTTATTGGTAGCCACAATGGTGAGGGCGACAAGTTTGGCCTGACCGTCAACTCCTTCAGCTCTGTATCGCTGGATCCGCCTCTGGTCATGTTCTGCATCATTCGAAATTCCGGCAGTCTGGAACCAATTCAGCAATCGGAAAGCTTCAGCGTGAGTATTCTTGCCGCTGACCAGGAAAACATTTCCAACACCATGGCCAAAAAGGGCGGCAGCGAAAAATTTGATGACGTTGCCACCTTTACCGCAGAAACCGGTGCCCCCATTATCACGGGCAACATTGGCTGGCTCGACTGCAAACTCTGGAAACTCCACGACGGTGGCGACCATTTGATTGTCGTCGGCGAGGTAGTCGCCGGCGAAATCGGTGAAGGAGAGCCATTGTTATTTGCGGGCGGTCGATACGCCCGTCTGGCTAAAAACTAACGGGGCAAAACCAACCCCACCACTAGCTGCTACCATGAGGTTCCTGGCTAAACCAAGGAGACGACAATGGCGACAGAAATTAGTTTGCAGGAACTGGCCCGTACACCCGGAGTTATTGGGGCAGCTCGCTGGAAAGCGTCCCAGTACAACACCAATATGGCCGCGGCGCCGGTTCTGGTTGAGTCCGCCGGTGATATCGACAACGCCCGCGCCGAACGGCTGGTAAACAACGCTGAAGTGGCCGGCATGTCGGTGATGGGCGTCGGCATGCTTAACAAAACAAACAACCCCGGCGATAAACGCAACGTCTTCCCGATCGATTCTTATTACATCAACGGTCAGGACACCAGCATGATTGCCACCTTCAACCGGGTAGCGGTGCTGTTGGATAACGGCGTTGACTATGAAGTCAGGGAAATAATCGCAATGATGAACCAGATAGGTAACTAACTGGCTGACCAACGGCGACAAGGCACGCTTCAGAAAATGGCGCAACACCCGGCCTCCTAGCTGCTAATCTCCCTTCATTCTGAGGTTGTCGATGGGCGCCATGGACCTCCTCAGAATGAACAAGATGTCAAACCATCCCCCCCGATTAACGCACTCTTCAACCCCGCCTGATCCCTCATTAATCACCCAATGCTCATAGCCCGGTCGCTCCCGGCTCACCGTCGGTGATCACTATCTGCACCTGCGCCACCTCACTGCGCAGGCGCCGCGCATCCGCGTAAACTGGCGACTCGTAAAACGCTTTCGCGGCCTCAAAATCCGGGAACTCAACAACGATAGTGCGCCGCTCCTCTGGCTCGCCTTCTAGCGTCTCCGTCCGCCCACCGCGCACCAGAAACCTGCCACCAAACTGCGCAATAATGCCCGGTGTGCGGGCCATATAAGCCGCGTAGGCATCTGCATCACTCACTGCTGCACGGTAAATCAGGTATGCCGCCATGTTAGGTCCTGCCTCGATTACTCATCTTTAAATCTCTTCCCGTTGTAACCTGCGCCCCACCACCAGATACCAGGCAACCATCACCAGGCCAGCCAGTAACGCCCAGAACATTGCCACCACACCAAACAGGTTAGGCGCCTGCATCATCATGCTCATCAGTGACTCTTCGTAATAGAAAAACCACTGATGGCCCGGCGGAAAAACCCAGCGATGCAGCTGGTAAAAAATTGATTCCGCACCCACCACAGCTATCAGTCCCAGACCACCACAACCCAGAACAGCGCCGGCGAATACCAATTTTTTCCCCGGCAACGAAACCGACTTACGGCGCAGCTGAATTGATCCCACCAATAGCAGTGCAATCGCTCCCCAGCCCACCGGTCGTAATATCGACACCAGTCGGGCAACATCCCGCAGGTGAATCACTTCAGCAGGCGTCAGTAACCGACCGATCACCCGCCCATCACCCGCGCGATAAACAAGCTGATCAAGCCCGTTACCCCGGTGATGAACCCCCCGGACAATGGCATCGAATAGCCGTTGTCGCTCGTCAAAGCTGGTTAACTGAAATCCTGGTCGGCGCTGATTCAGTGGACCATATTGATCAATTGTCCTGTCGATCTGCAATAACCGGTAGGCGGGTCGGTAACCGAACCCCTGGGCCGCCAGCAACTCCCAACCCACCGCCAGGGATGCAATTATCAGATTGGCTAAAAATAGCGCCCACATTAACGTTCCACCCAGGGCCTTTAATTTAATTGCCATCCGCGAAAAAGCGCCTCCGCCCAGCAAAAAACCATCAGTTCAAATCGATAGCGAACTCTTTCAACAACTCAAGCGGCACGATTTCGAGCGCTCGTTGGTGGGTGCTGGCGAGTGCAACTCGGGGCGCCATTCCCAGTTCATGGGCCTCCATCCAGCGCGCCGCACAGAGACACCAACGCTGCCCCGGCTGAACCCCGGGAAAGCCAAACTCCGGCTGCGGAGTGGCGAGGTCGTTTCCACGAAAACGGGAGTATTGGAGAAATTCGGACGTGGCGATAATACAAACCGTGTGGGACCCCACATCATGATCCGCAGTGTTACAGCAACCATCGCGGAAATAACCGGTCAGCGGGTCCAGGCTGCAGGGCTGAAGCGGCTCGCCAAATACATTTAAGGATTCCGCCTGGTCAGGAATGTTCATCGTTCGTTTCCTTTACACAAAACAACAATTGGGTGGGTGATACGTTAATTTTCTAGCTCCCAATCAGCCGTTGCAAATTGCCACTATAGATTGCCTCGCGCTCGGCAGGAGGGATCGGCATGGCATCAATACTTTTTAAAGTATCGGCGGTAAACCCTTCACCGCCCAGGCCATCAAACGGCGTATCGGTGCCAAACAGCAGGCGCTGCGAACCGAAAAAAGCATAGGCGGCCTGCATACCCGCGATGCTGCCCATCAACGCAGTGTCGTTATAGAACATACGGAAATAGTCACTTGGATTGAGTCGCAGTTTCTCTTTAGCCTGAACCAGCTCGGGCAGACCGGGGCGATCGTAAACCCACTCCACCCGCTTATCAAAGAAGGGCAGCATGGCACCCGCATGATGGGTAATGATTTTAATATCCGGATGACGATCGAAGATACCGTCAAACACCAGGCGGGTCATGGCAGCGGTGGTCTCATAGGGCCAACCGAACACCTGCCAGATCCAGTATTTTGAGACGTCTTCCCCAGCGTAATCGGGCTGACCACCACCCCGCGCCGGGTGTAGCCAGATTGGGGCATCCAGTTTGGCCATCAAATCAAAAAACGGCTTGAACTCCGGCAAATCCAGTGGTTTGCCTTTAGCACTGGTGTAAATCAGCACCCCTTTCATACCCAGCTCGGTCAGGCAACGCCCAGCCTCGGTGACCATCGCCTCCGGATTATTCATTGCGACGATCCCCACCGGGATAAATCGATCCGGCCGGTTTGCCGCGACCGCCGCAATCTCATCGTTAGCGACTCTCGCCAGTTCAGCGGCAACGACTGGATCGCTAATTGCGATTTCCAGCGGCGGGGATGAGAGGGTGATCACCTGCTGATCCACCCCCAGGTCGTCCATGATGGCGATTCGGCGATCCATATCCGCCAGTTCTGGCATGCTGTCGAGCATGCCAGACAGATAATCCGGCCCGGTCATGGCGGCCTTGAGTCGTTGGTAAAAATTCTGTGGCATGACGTGAGTGAAACAGTCAATTTTCAATGCTAAACCTCCCCGCGAATACTGAACTGGCCATTGATGGGCCAGTTACAACACAAAAAAAAGTTACCCAAGACGAGGCTGATTCTGAAATTCAACCATCCAGTTCGGGTAGGGCAGCGGTATTGCACTAACTTCATTGAGCTGCTCCAGCTGCTCGGCGGTGAGCCGTAGATCAGCAGCGGGTAAGTTTTGCTCAAGCTGCTCAACATTTTTAGCCCCAAGAATCGGACAGGTGATCGCCGGGTTGGCCAGCTGCCATGCCAGGGCTACTGCACCAGTGCTGGTCTGGTGCTCAGCAGCAAACAGCTCAAGCATATCAATGACTTTCTCGCCCGTTTCAAGGTTCATCGGCGGAAAATTAGAAAACATCGGTATATCCCGACGACCCTTTGCACCGTGACGATATTTGCCGGTTAGGTAGCCGTTGCCGAGTGGACTCCAGGTCATGATGCCGACCTGTTTATATTGGCAGAGCGGAATCAGCTCATGCTCAAGCTCGCGTCCCACCAGGTTGTAGTAGGCCTGCAAAATCTCGAACCGGGGCAACCTTTCACGTTCAGAAATCGCCAGGAATTCCGCAAGCTGCCAGGCACACAGGTTAGAGCCGCCGACGTAACGCACCTTACCGCTGCGTACCAGATCATCCATCGCCCTCAGGGTTTCCAGGGGCGGGGTTAATTCGTCCCAGCCGTGAACAATCAGCACGTCCAGGTAATCGGTCTGCAACCGTTTCAGACTCTGTTCCACGGACCGTATCAACTGGTGTCGGCTAAGTCCCTGGTCGTTCGGCCCCTCACCAGTAGGGCTGCGCACCTTGGTGGAGATTACAACCTGCTCACGCTTACCGACCAGCGCTGCACCCAGCAGCTCCTCTGACTGACCAAAGCTGTAGTTGTTAGAGGTATCAAAAAAATTAATACCTGCCTCCAGCGCCCGATCAACGATTGCCTTACTCTGAGCGGCATCTAGCCCTCCCAGACCAAATCGATCCTTGCCAAAAGTCCAGGCACCCATACAGAGCCTGGAAACCAGCAGGCCAGTATTGCCAAGTACGCGCATCTGCATTGTCTTTCCCCATCTCTAAAACGATCAAATTCGACCGCTCCTCTAGTGGGTGAAATGGTAGACCATCGTTGCGCGCTTCGGCAGGGGGTTAGCCGCCACCCAGGCAATTTATTTACTGCGCCGGGTCTCTAGCAGAATCTGCTCCGCCCGAGCGCCCAGATAAACATAGAGGCCGAGGCCTATTAACAGGCCAACCGCCGGCATCATTACCCAGACAGCCTCGGTCAGCTGTCCGGGTGTGGTACCAAAGGCTGCTTTGAAAATCATCATCAACGCCTCGATAGAAATGGCGATCAAAATAGCGGCGATAAACCGCGTAATCGTCCGCCGGGTCGAGCTATGACGAAAAACGTCCTTACCGAGCAGCACCTCCTCTTCGAGCGTGGTCTTGCCCAGATCAAATATCGCCAGCGCCAGAGTCAGGTAAATCACCACTCTAAAGACCTGGATAACCGCCTGGTGGTCGGAAAGCCCGGTTAACACCACGAACAACTGACTCGCGGCATGCCAGAGCATCGCAAACACGACCAGGAATAGACCGACGGAGATCAACAAATAGACGGCCTTAAACGACCACTCCACCCGCCGCAACTGGGTATCACCCATGAAAAACGACAGAATCTTGTTGAGGTCTACGTCCAGCACCAGATAGCCACCGGGCCGGGAATCACTGCCAGCCAACCGGGTAACGGCGGAAATACAGAGCGCACGGCTATTAACCGACAGATAGGGCTCAGTGACACCCGGCTCTCCGGAGCCCTGCGCCAGTGAGAAATAGGGGCGCCGGCTACGATCAATGCCATCGCCACCGCCCTGATAGCCTTCTGCGTAAGGGCTAATCAGGGTATCGCCGACCTGACTACCTGCCTCATCAAGCACAAACAGGGTGCTAATAAAGGGGAAATTTTTGGCGATAACAGCCAGTGATTTTTCCCGCTCTTCATCGCTGGTAGAGTGCTGCCACTCCTCACCCAGACTACTGATAGACGATGCCAGCAGGTTATGGATGACCGGACGGTAGTCGCGATAACGATCAATGGTATTCAGGTAGTTCACCGGTAAAAAATCCCAATCTTAGTCGTAGAAAACCCAAACCACTTGCAACTACCAGGCCATTTGCTGACGATCTGGCCCTGCCAGGCTGCTTTTTGCCGACTCGATAAGGCTGGAGGACGAATCGCTAGCTTCAGTGCCGACGTGAATCCCAATGGCAATGGCAGAAATCGCACCAAAACAGTGCATCCCGCCGCCACCTTTGATAAGAATCTTTACTCTCGGTGCAAACTCAATCCACCCCGCGGCTTTTCGCCAAGGATAGATTCCCATCCCGAATCACAGTTTTGCGCCACTCAACCACCTATACTCTAGAGAGGACGTCACAGCACCATACTCCACAGCCGGGGTGAAACCATGCAGCGGTACAATTAGTCCTAAACGAATCCAGCCCGATTAGCCGGTCAACCTGAACAAGGTGGTAGCGGTATCACGGAGAACATCATGCGCACTAAAAAACTCACCCTGCTGGCACTGCTATCAACTGCCGTTTTATTTACCAGTAGTGCCACTCAGGCGGAGCGGCCTGAAGGGGCGGGTAAACAGCCGGGCACGGAGGTCGAGCAGTCTTTTATGCAGCGGTGGTTTGGCTGGGGAAAACGGGCCGAAGAAAATGACGATCGACGTGACGAGCCAGCGAAAGAAAATAAAAAACCCAAAACCAGCAAAGCCAAACATAAAACCGACCAGACATTCAACGAAACGGAACGCTCCCTTATTACCGATTATTACCGGAACGAAAACACCCACCGCGGTAGTGGTAACGGTACCCAATCGAAGAAAAAGAAGTTACCACCCGGGTTACAAAAAAAACTTGAGCGAGGCGGCGAACTACCCCCCGGCTGGCAAATGAAAGTAAACCGTGGCGAAGTGCTGGACGCAGAATTATTGAGCCATGCCCAACCATTACCCGATGACTTAAGAAACCGCTTACCGATCCTTCAGGATGGCACTGAACTGCGTCGAATTGGCGACAAAATTGTTCGTATTATGGAAGGCAACGGGACCGTTTTAGATGTTATTGATCTCGCTGATACTGCCTTACGCCGCTAGCTTTAAAGATATTCAACTGCAGCTGCCAGAATATTAGATCAATCGTTCCCATTGCTCGGTGGAGAGCAGCACTTCCTTTGAGGTGTTTGAATATAGTGTTGACCAGAGGCCTAGTAGAAACATCGCAACATCCCTAAGCGGAGGCCCGCTTGAAAAGGCTAGCGCCCCCCTTTACTTCCGTTGCCTTTACTTAAAATTCCGCTACCCAAACTAGCGGGTACCCTCGGAAATAAACTGCAAACTAGCCGGGGTGAACGTTTTAGCTTTAACTGTACATTGCCTACCACTATTATTTTGAACGGTAACGTTAACAGTCGATCCAGATCGGCTATATTCGATCTGGGCAGCCCCACTTTTTGAAGAATCCACGGGCTGTTTCGATTTCCCCACAACATCTCCTTCATTCACACCTATCATTCACGTCTCCATCATTCACGCACTACTCGGTGAATAGCGCAGTGTACAACACACCGAAATCATTCGTGACATCGGGTCATCATGTCAAATTAGCTCTGCCCGATTCAACCTCTTTGTGGATGGCGTTCAAAAAATTATACAAACTGTCAGCTACTCCTGTGGCCAAATCAACATCGTAATCTTTGCTAAACGCATAGCGAGATTCACTATCTATACACAGAAACCCTAGTAAATTATTTTCAGTCCTTTCTTGGGGACTATTTGGCGCAATTGGGACGACCAAGGTACTCTTGTACGGCAGTGGCCACCTCCGAAGACGAACAAATATACCTTTATCTATTTCACCATAAGTATCAAAACTGGTGTTTCGGTAGGTTTTTTTTGCATTTTCTCGCGGAAGATTATTCCTAAGAAAATAATCTTCTTTCGTCGTTTCAATGCACTTAATGAGCTCCGTAAAACAGGTATTCTTTTTTACGTAGTGCTTAACCCGGTCTAATTTATCGTTCATTGCCCTAACTCGCTTACCGACCTCGTCACGCGCTAGGGCATGTGCATACATATCTCCTTCATCTTCATCCCATAATAGAATCTTCACCGTAGCACTGCACATTGTGCCGGTGATAACTTGGAACGCCCTAGAAAGGTTGTTACACATTGCTTCGCATGCAATTCGCGCATCTTCAAGGTCGATCACACCGTCGTGATTCTTGTCTAACTCATTATGAACAGAAGCGAAACCAGCATTTAAAACCTTCAGCGTTTTTGCGTATTTTCGATCTCTCCCCCATGTCAACTGAACATAGGCCGCATTAATCAACAATAACAACAACAGGATGCTTAATAAAAATAGAGCATACAGACCCTGGTCATCCATCCATCCGAATACATCATTCCCAAATAAACCTAGAGCGATAACTCCGGACGCAAACCCTACGACCGTTAACACTAAGTTTCCAACTGCACCAAAGATGCCCCTCATTAGCATTCCTTAGTTAACCCTATTTGACAATTATAGAATTCAAACGTCTTCTCAAATCCCTAAGCTTTGAGACCATATACTCGTAACAATAAACTTAACATAGCTAATAAAATATCCCTAACGACCCATCCCATAAAACTCATCATTCGGCCGCATGCTCAGCATGTTCGCCAGGCGGTTAGAGAGACAAAAGAACGCCGCAATAGCCCCAATATCCCAGATATCTTCGTCGTCAAAACCGTGACTACGCAGGGTTTCGTAATCATCGTCGCCAATTTCGTCGGAACTAAAACCAACGGTCATGGCAAAGTCGAGCATGGCTTTCTGTTTATCGGTAATGTCGGCTTTGCGATAGTTAATCGCTACCTGGTCGGCAATCAGCGGGTTTTTAGCAACGATGCGCAGAATCGCCCCGTGGGCCACCACGCAATACTGGCACTGATTGCCGCCGCTGACAGTCACCACGATCATCTCTTTTTCTGCCCGGGTAAGGTTGCCTTTGCGCAGCATCACCGCGTCGTGCATGGCAAAAAAGCCGCGCCACTCATCAGGACGGTGGGCCAGAGCGAGGAATACATTGGGAATGAAGCCGGTTTTTTCCTGCACGGCTTCAATCTGTTCGCGTATGTCCTCGGGTAAATCGGCGAGATCCGGGATCGGAAACCGACTGACAGGGGGATTGCTCATTGCTACTCCTTAATTTATTGAGTGACCATTTTTTTACTGCCCGCACCGAACACCGGTCGTTCGGGCAGCACAATGCCGGTTCTGGCGGCATAACGCTGCCAGGCCTGGATGAGCGCCTGCAATCGCTCCGGCTCCTCGGCCGCTAAATCATTGGTTTCACCGGGATCAATGGCGAGGTTAAACAACTGCCAGGTCGCTGTGCCAAAAGGCCGATTGATATTGGATATTTTCCAGTCACCTTTGCGCAGTGCCTGCATGCCAAACAGCTCAAAACCGAACTCGGCGTCGGGGAGATGCACGGCGTTGGATTCACCGCGCAGCACGGGCAGCATGGAGCGGCCCTGAACTGGCAACACGGCCTGGCCATTGTAGTGGAGTGGGGCAGTTATGTCCGCCAGCTCAAGCACGGTGGGCATGATGTCCTGCACCGTACTGATGGCGTTAATGGGCCGGTCCGCTGCGCCGACGCCCGGGCCAGCGACTATTAATGGCGAGCGCACGCCACCCTCACTAATAAACAGCTTATGCAGCGCAAACGGCGCCGTGCCCGCCAGTGCCCAGCCCGGACCAGTGGATGGACGCGACCCCTTGCGACCAAGGTTCTCCAGCCGATTATCCGAATTTTGCTCAACCCAGTTATCCGGCACCAGCGGGTTTTGCTGCAACAGAATGCCATTGGCACCATTATCGGAAATAAACATTATCAGGGTACGGTCGTAACGACCCTCGCGTTTGAGGGTATCGATCACCTTGCCAACGTTGTGGTCCAGGTTCTCCACCATCGCCGCGTAAAGCTCCATTGCCCGCGAGGAATAAACCTGCTCGTCAGGGGTGAGCTTGTCCCACGGTCTGACGTGCGGAGGCAGGGGCGCAGCCAGATCAGCGTCGTCCAGCAGACCCAGCTCAACTAGCCGGGCAATGCGGGTCGCCCGGAGCTGGTCATAACCCGCGTCGTACTTGCCCCGGTAACGGTCGATCCAGTGATCGGGCACGTGGAGTGGGTCGTGGGGTGCGGTAAAGGCAAGATAGGCAAATAGCGGCTGCTGCCTCGGCGTATCACTGATCCAGGTCGATAATTTATCGGCATAAAAATCGGATGAATAAAACTGATCGGGCACGTGAACCTGTTTACCGTCATGTCGATAAATTGGCAGATAGTTCGGGGCGTAGGGGGCTTCATCGCCAAAGTGACTCGCCGCTCCGCGAAGCATGGCGAACGAGTGATCAAAACCAAACTGGGAGGGATCCTGTGCCGGCTCCAGCCCCAGATGCCATTTGCCGGCCATCAGGGTTTTGTAACCGCTGTCATTAAGCAGTTGTGGCAAGGTCACTGCCCGGCTGTTGAGGTGACCCTCGTACCCGGGCACACCAATCTGATTCGGGCTGATCAACTCAATCATGGTCCCCAGCCCGACCATGTGATGGTCGATGCCGGTCAGCAGCATTGATCGAGTCGGCGAACATGTAGATGCCGTGTAAAACTGGGCGAACCGCTGCCCACGAGCGGCAAGGGCATCCAGATTAGGCGTGTGAATCTCGCCACCAAATCCGCCCCAGTCGGTATAGCCCATATCGTCTGCCACGATCAGCAGGATGTCGGGCCGAGCCGGAGCGCTCTGAATCGGTACCGGAATCAACCCAAAAATGATGAATGCAGCCAGCCACTGCAGCGCAAACCTGTTCACGTCAACCCTCTCCCTGTTAATGGCAAGCCGTTTTTATTTTATGAGGGGCTCGCCTTTTGCCTGGTACCAGTTCTGTATGGTTTGCCAGGTGTCCTCCGCCGTTTCAGCGTACCAGAACAGCTCGACATCTTTACTGCTTATTACCCCCTCATCGAGCAGAAACGGAATATTCAGCGCCTGTTTCCAGAATGACTCGCCAACCAGCACCACCGGCAGCGGATCAATTTTCTCGGTTTGAATTAACGTCAGCGTATCGAACAGTTCATCAATCGTTCCAAAGCCCCCCGGGAAAACCACCAACGCTTTTGCGCGCAACAGAAAATGCATCTTACGCGTGGCAAAGTAATGAAACTCAAAGCAGAGACCGGGGGTCAGGTAGGCATTCGGGTTCTGCTCGTGGGGCAGGGTGATGTTCAGACCAACGGTTCGGGCCCCCACCTCCGAGGCTCCTCGGTTCGCAGCCTCCATGATCCCGGGGCCACCGCCGGTCATCAGGGTGAGTGATGGGCTGGCATCATCCGACTGGGTCCGCCCAACCAGATGCCCAAGTTCACGAGCCACGGTGTAATAACCACTTTTATCGAGAATCCGCTCTGCTTGCGCCACTGCCTGCTGTAGCGTGGCGTCGTCGGGGTCAGTGGCCAGTTGGCACCGCCGCTGATCCAGTTGTAGCTGGGCGGCGGCCGGCTCCAGAATTCGTGTGCCGCCGAACACCACAATGGTCTGGTCAACACCATGCTGACGCATCAACGAGTCGGCTTTCTGATAATCGAGAAGCAGCCGTATCCCCCGGGCCTCGTCGCCGTCGAGGTAGTCAATATTGGCATCCGCAGGACGGTACAACCCAACCTCTAGTCCAGCCTTTGACCCCTGTTTAGCCCCGGTTTGCCCATCCAGCTGAGGGTCGTTGCCTTCATTCATAACGGTTTAAATTTAACCAGCGTGATGGATTCATCAATGTCGTCAAAATAGACCGTCACCGGCATATCCACCACCATGTTTTCCGGCTCGCATCCAACAATATTAGTGGTCAGTTGCGGTCCTTCATCCAGCTTAACCACCGCCACGATCAAGGGTAGATCATCCGCCAGTCCCGGATGCGGAGGCACGTGCATAACCGTGTAGCTATAAACGGTGCCTAGTCCTGAGACCTGCCGCCAGCTCAGGGCCGAGGAGAGGCATTCGCTACAGACCTGGCGGGGATAGAAAATCCACTCGTTACAGTCGTCACAGCGCTGCAGCTCCAGGCGATGCTCCCTGGCCGCCTGCCAGTAGGGGCGGGAAACATCGGTGATGGCCGGAACCGGTCGGGGAAAAGCCGTCGCCTGGTTACTCATGCCTCCACCCCCAGAATCAGTCCACACTGCTCGGCCATAATGCCGCCGTTACCGTTTACATAGCCGATGGTGGCCCCGTCCACCTGGCGCTCGCCGCCCCGACCCATCAACTGGCGCACGCCTTCAATCACGTGGCTCATGCCACCCGCCATACCCGGTTGACCAAAAGAGAGCTGGCCGCCGTGAGTATTACAGGGGAAATCACCGGACCAGGTCAGGTCATGCTCTTCAATAAACCGCCCACCGGCACCCTTGGCGCAAAAGCCGGCATCTTCAATCGTCACCAGCACGGTAATGGTGTAGCAGTCGTAAGGCTGAATAAAATCAATCTGTTCACGGCTCACGCCGGCCATGGCGAAGGCATGATCCGCCGCCGGTTTAACCAGCGAGTGGGTCATGTTCGGTGCCCGCGTAATACTTGAGTGTTCACCGGCCTCACCGGCGCCCAGCAGGTAGACCGGCCGGTTGGGACTGTGCCGTGCCCGATCGGCACTGGTGACGATAAAAGCACCGCCACCGGTAGCCGGGCTAACAATCTCCAGCAGGTGTAAGGGCTCGGCAATCATCCGCGATGACAGCACATCATCAATCGTGATCCGCTTATCGCCAAACAGCGCCTGGGGATTGGCGCAGCCATTGGTGCGCTGATCCACCGCCACCTTTGCGAGCTGCTCGGGCGTGGTACCAAATTCGTGCATATGGCGCTGGGCAATCAGCGCATAACCGGGGTTGGCCCCGACCATGCCGTAAGGGGCATCAAACTCTGCCTCGGTGGCTGGAAAAGGGGGCGGCTTTGCCATAAACAGGCGGCTGTCCCAGGTATCGCCAACCACGCACAGCACGGTGTTACACATGCCGGCTTCGATGGCCGCGGCCGCCCGCCAGACCATGCCCGCGCTGGAAGCACCGCCGAGCTCAACCTGATCAAAATAGCGAGGTTTCAAATGCAGGTATTCCACCACCGCCGACGGCCAGAGCATGCTGAAATCACTCAACGAGCAGGCGGTGAGCAGGCCGTCAATTTCCGATTTTTCCAAGCCGGCGTCGGCAATCGCCTCACGCGCCATCTCCGCCATAATGCCCAGAGAGGTTTTGCCCTCGGGTTTTTTCTGTGGGGCCATTTCGGCGTAGCCGGTAATGGCCGCTTTCCCTCTCAACGACATCTGCACTCCCTCCCCAGGTAGCTAGCTGCTAACGATAACCGCTATTGTAGTTACAATCCCAATCATGCCTAGTGAATCTGACTATCAAGCGAGTGGTCTGCGCCGATCAGGCCATTTCCAGACCATTGTTCCCACCCTGTTTCGCAGGGTGAACGGGATTCACTGGCAGCGCCAGCGCATCGCCACCACCGATGATGATTTCATCGACCTGGACTGGCTAACCAATAACAACCAGAAACTGGTATTGCTCTGCCATGGGCTCGAAGGCAGCAGCGATACCCACTACATGAAAGGTATGGCCCGCGCCTTTGCCGCAACTGGCTGGGACGCCGTTGCCTACAACTTTCGTGGTTGCAGTGGGCAACCCAATCAACAGGCACGGGCGTATCACAGCGGCGCCACCGATGACCTGGCCGAGGTTGTTGAACAGGTACTAAAAGCCGGCAAATACCAGCAACTGGCGCTGATCGGTTTCAGCCTGGGGGGAAATTTAATCCTTAAATACCTTGGCGAGCCTAACGGCAACCGACCTGCTGAACTCTGCGGCGGCGTGGCCATCTCGCCACCCTGCGATCTGTCCGGTTCCTGTGACCGCCTGGATGAGCTACAAAACTGGATTTACGAGCAACGTTTTTTGCGCTCCCTGAATCGCAAAATGGTCGAGAAGGGTGAAATCGTCAAACAGGCATTGGGCATCGACCGGCTACCTAACTGTCGCACCGTCCGCGAGTTCGATCACCGCTTTACCGCCCCGCTGCACGGGTTTGATGGCGCTGAAGATTACTACCAGCAGAGTAGCTCGAATCAGTTTCTGGGTGATATTTCCCATCCCACCCTGCTATTGAGCGCGCGAGACGACCCGTTTTTAAGCAGCAGTTGCTACCCCACACCGCAACAGGTGAGCAATTCCAACCTGCGCCTGCAATACAGCCGCCACGGCGGTCATGTCAGTTTTATGCAGGCCGATCCGCTGGGGCGCTCCTGGGCAGAGCAGCAGTGCGTGGAATTTCTAAGCGCGACTTAACGGGACAATCGACAGTTCGGTCAAGCCGTGGCGTTGAATGGCAGAGCATCCCTTCAAGAGTTCATTCTTAGCCAGCCCCAACTCAATCTCAACGCACCAGACCCAGCGAACCTGAGTGGACAACGAGGCCACGCCCCATGGAAGAGGGTAACCTGGCCAGGGTAAGGACGCAGGCGACCAGGAAATTGCCATCAGCTACGCTTTTGGCAACCTATAGTCATCGGTTGATCTGGAGGTAATAGTCAAAGAATTTCGCTTCACCCACCGGCCTGCCAGCCTTTTCCTCACTGAACAGATCGACCAACCGCGAGCCGATTTAAAATGCTTGCTGTAACAAGGGTGCTACCAGCACATACCCCACGGTGGTCAAGGTCAGCACCGTACTAAACAGGGCAGAATCGAGCTTGTATTTTTCACTCAACGCAATGCCAACGGCGATGGAAGGTGCCGCGGCGGTAATAACGGTTGCACCCAGTAGCTCCCCGCTCAGGCCGAGACCGGCTGCCGCGAAATAACCGACTGCACCACCACCCACTATTTTCAGTACCAGCGCAGGCACTGCCAGCAGTATCAATTTAAGTTTGGTCAACTCAAAGGTGGTACCCACTAGAAACAGCAGTAGCGGCACGGCCGCCATGCCGAGGGAATCGATGGTGGCGGTCACACCATCTGGCAGGGTAACGCCGGAAAAATTCAGACCAATGGCGACTATCAGCGTCCAGAAAGGCGGCAGTTTTAAAAACACCAGACCAACCCCGGCGGGGGGACCATCCGCCCCGTAACGGGCCACCAGCATCACCCCAACCGACCAGACAATGGGAATGGTCGCCATGAGGTCATAAACCAGCGGCACTCTGATTGCATCGGCCGCACCGTAGAGCCCTTCAATAACCGGCACCGCAGCCCCCAGACCGTTACCAAACGCGGTGGCCAGAATTAACGCGCCAGCCTGAGGGCGGGTAATCCAGCCGAGCTTTTCCATGGCACCAAAAACCACCACACAGGCCACCATGCCCGCGAGTATTACCACCACGCCAGTGGCCGGTACTTTAAGCAGAGTTAAGTCGGGAGTCGATTGCAGGAATACGTTAAGAATCAGCGCCGGCGCGAGCAGGTTAATCACTAACGAATTGAGCACCGCCCGCAGTTCCGCCACGGGCAGGCCACCAGGCTCCAGTTTCCGCCAGACAACGCCCGCAGCCAGCATCAACATGACCGGAATCAGATTTTCATACATCGGTTGAGTTCCTTGTTGGGCCAGCCTGGTTGGCAACCAGAACTGCGGCTGCAGTGGCCATCGCTCTTTATAAAATGTAAAAACCGCGCACCTGAACCGCAGGTCGGCGATAATCTGCATTCAGTTATACAGGCTATTTAAATAAGGGTGGAGTAGCAATGGATAAGGTTGAAAAATCAGACGAGCAGTGGCGGGAAGAATTAACCCCTGAACAGTATCAGGTGTGTCGCCGCCAGGGCACCGAACCTGCCTTTACCGGGGCCTATTGGGACACCAAGGAAGCAGGGGTTTATCGCTGTGTCTGCTGCGACGAGCCACTATTTGATTCGTCGACCAAATTTGATTCCGGCAGTGGCTGGCCGAGCTTCTGGGCACCGCTCAATGAAGAAGGCGTGGAAACTCACACCGACCAGAGCCACGGCATGATTCGGACCGAAGTTCACTGTCGCCGCTGTGGGTCTCATCTGGGCCATGTTTTCCCCGATGGACCGAAAGAGGAAACCGGGCTGCGTTACTGCATAAACTCCTTATCGCTCGACCTGAAGCCTCGCGACGGCGAGTGAACCGCCCGGCAACAACCACCGAGCCGGTAATCATCACTGCAAACTGGGCGGATCACCAGTTGCAGCTGGCGGCGGTGCGCACGGCCGTTTTTGTGGATGAACAGGGAGTGCCCGAGGAAATCGAAATGGACGCCGAGGATGCCCGGTGCCACCACCTGTTAGCGCTAATAGAGCAGCAGCCGGTGGGCACGGCGCGGCTACTGGCAAATGGTCGTATCGGGCGACTAGCGGTAATAAAACCCTGTCGTAATCGCGGCGTTGGTCGGCAACTGCTCCACGCCAGTATGGCGCTGGCAAAATCCCTCGGCATGAATAATCTCCATTTGCATGCCCAGGTACAGACGCTCGATTTTTATCGTGCCGCCGGCTTTGTGGCAGAGGGAGAAGTGTTTGTTGAGGCCGGCATCCGGCACCAGAATATGACGCTGTCCTTCGGCTAACGGGCAATCAATCCATACACCACCGTGCCCTTTGATGACCATTCAAATTACTATCTAAGGGGGGTATCCCTTAAGGGAGCACTGGTTAACACGACCGTTTGAATTGTAAGATTTATCGGCGGTAGCAGGCCCCAATAACCTGAAGCGGATGCAACATTAGCCGGACCCGACCGGTCATATCACCCGATATTGTCCATTACCGAAGCTGAAGATGACCGCAACCCCACAGACTCCCTATCCCCGCGTAACCCTCCGTTATTGCACCCGCTGCAACTGGTTACTGCGTGCCGCCTGGCTGGCACAGGAACTGCTGCAGACCTTCAACACCGACCTTGGCGAAGTGGTCCTGCAGCCCGGCGACGGGGGTATTTTTCAGGTTCACGTTGAAACCGAAAACGGTCACCGCGAACTTATCTGGTGCCGGGCTACTGAACAGGGATTTCCGGAGGCCAAAATATTAAAACAACGGCTACGCGACCAGATCGCCCCGGGCCGTGATCTGGGGCATAACGACCGATGACCCTGTTACGCCATTTAATTAGCCTGTTACTGTTCTTAGCAGCGGCTGCCGTGCAGGCAGCCCCGGTTGCCACCGAACATACCGAAGTGGAACTGCTCGCCGAGCAGGACGCCATCGTTCCCGGCCAGCCCTTTTGGGTGGCCTACCGATTGGAGGCCAATCCCGGCTGGCACACCTACTGGCGAAATCCCGGCGACTCGGGGCTGCCCAGCGCCATTACCTGGCAACTGCCGGAGGGGTGGCAGGTGGGCGAGCTGCACTGGCCCTACCCGGAACTGATATCGACACCGCCATTTGCCACCCATGCCTATCACGGCGAGGTGCTATTGCTGGCGCAAATCACGCCGCCTGCACAGATTAGCGGCGACACCTTCACGCTTGCTGGCGACGCAGCCTGGCTGGTCTGTAAGGATCTCTGCCTGCGCGAGACCGCTCAGTTAACCTTGCAACTACCCGTGGCGGAGCACTCCACCGCCATTAATCAGCACCGTTTTGATGTCGCCCGAAACAACTGGCCCCAGCTAAACCAGGCATGGCAACTGGCTGCAGGCCGCCATGCTGACCAGCTCTATCTGCAGATCAGTGATGGCCCTCGGGCACTCGACCCACCCGTCCATTTTTTCCCGATCACCGCTGACCAGATTGAACCCGCCGCGCCTCAGCCTCTGGTACAAACCGATCGGGGTTACCGGCTACAACTGGCGGTTTCTCAGTACAGCGACCAGCCCTTTAATCGGCTGGAAGGGGTCCTGGTTGGCGGCCAGAGCTGGCATCAAACACTGGACCAGCGAGGTCTGAAAGTCGCGGTCGATATTGCCCCACTGGACGCCGCCCCCACCGACGGTTTATTAATCGCCAATCAATCCACTCAGGCTCTGTCGGACAATTCTGTTAGCCAACCCGGAAGCACGATGGGCTTTGGTCTGGCGCTACTACTGGCCTTTATTGGCGGTGCCATTCTTAACCTGATGCCCTGCGTGTTCCCGGTACTCTCCATCAAAGTACTGGCGTTTATCGACATGGCCCAGGGACACAAGGGTCATGTGCGTCGCCACGGCCTGCTGTTTGCACTCGGAATATTGGTCTCTTTCTGGGTATTGAGTGGGCTGATGCTGCTGCTGCAACAGGCCGGCGCTGAAATTGGCTGGGGGTTTCAACTGCAGTCCCCGGGGTTTGTCATTGTGCTCTGCCTGCTGCTGTTTCTGCTGGCACTGAACCTGTTTGGCCTGTTCGAAATAGGCGGCACCGTCATGCGTCTGGCCGGCAATGCCGACACCGGCAGCGGCTATTCCAGCAGCTTTTTTACCGGCGTGCTGGCCGCCGCCGTTGCCACGCCCTGCACGGCACCTTTCATGGGCGCTGCCCTGGGTTATGCGTTAACCCAGCCGGCACAGGTGACACTACTGATTTTCACTGCCCTGGCACTGGGTCTGGCCAGCCCCTACCTGTTACTCGCCGAGATACCCGGGCTGTTAGAAAAACTGCCCCGCCCAGGCGCCTGGATGGTTACCTTTCGCCGATTACTGGCGTTTCCACTGCTGGCTAGCGCCATCTGGCTGGGGTGGGTACTGGGCCACCAACAGGGAGTCGATGCCGTCGCGGTACTGCTACTGGCCATGCTGGCGCTGGCGCTGGCAGCCTGGCTCCACGGTATGCAGCAGCACCGTGCCAGCCGTCGCCGCTGGCTGGATGGCATTATTATCGCCGTGCTGCTGCTACAAATCCCCCTCTGGCAACAGATGACCGGTCAGCAGCCAATGACCGGACAAACCAGTGCAGCGACCGCCGCCACCTGGGAAACCTTCGACACGGACAAACTTGCCGCCTATCGGGCGAACGGCGAAGCCGTGTTTATCGACTTTACCGCCGCCTGGTGCATTACCTGTCAGGTCAACAAAAAACTGGCGCTCACCCACGAGGATGTCATCCGGCATTTTGCTAATAACAGGATTCGCACTATTCGCGCTGACTGGACCCGGCAGGACCCGACGATTACCGCCGCGCTGGCGGCAGTAGGCCGTAACGGCGTACCAACCTATCTCTATTATGACCGGGCCGGCGCGGCCCATCTGTTACCGGAACTACTCACCCCAGATCTGGTTATAGACGCGGTCCGCTAAAGGACCACCGGCAACGGGGTAGCGCCTCAGTGCAATGTTAAGGATATGGGGTCACTCCCCGGCGTTTCGAAAAACCCCAGGAAACGCTCCAACTGCGCTCGGTTTCCCCTCAGCGCGATGTCACCCCGATCGATGGCCTGCGTAAAGCTGTCCTTACCCAGCATTATTTGATCAAACACTGGTTTGTTGAGAGATAACACCAAATCGGTGTTATCTGGAAGCCGGTTCGCGAATTCACAAATACCACGCCGTATCGTTAATACCATTTGCTGCGACAAATCGGTAAAGGCAAAACCGACAGACATGTCGACAGAAAGTGTTTCTTCAGCCTTCAGGCGACTGGTCCAGGATCTCAAGCTGGCCGCCGGAGACATCTCAGCAATAATATCTGGCGGGACAAATACATTGGCCATCTTTTTCGCCCCAACGGCCCTGCCCATGAGTCCCTCCAGCTCTTTTGCTGAGCTCAAATACCAGTTACGCCAGTTGATGTTCATATTGGCATAGCCAAGCTGACGAAAAGCATTTGCCTTGAGCTGCCGAGCCGTTTCATCGGCATGATCAATGCGTATCAGGTGGGTTGCCAGCTCAGCAGCCCATTGGTAATCACCCCGGTCATACGCGCCACCAGCCTCGCCCAGGAGCCGGTCTCGACCGCCCATTAACGCGACCAGACGGCGAGATTTTTCCTTAACGGGAACGGGATCAAGGGCGACTGGATCCCCTTGGTACCAACCCAGATAGCCCGAATAAATTGCTCTTACCGTCTGCTTTACGGTGCCGTAATATTGCCGGAGGTAAGGCGAATATTCGTAAAGATGCTCCGGTAATTTCACCCGTTCGACCAACTCATCGGGGGTTAGCCCCTTGTTCATGTAGCGCACGGTTTGGTCGTGTACAAACTGAATGCCGTCGCGGGTCATGCGCAGCACCTCCTCAACTTTTTCAGCCCCATAAACGGGCTGGCCGTGGGCAGGTACCAGGTAGTGTGCGTTTAACTGGCGCAGGCGATCAATACTCTCCACCCACTGCACCGGGTCACGAAATTTGGAACCACGAAGCGTATACACATTAGGGAACGCCGGCCCCTGAATAACCTCGGTATCGATCAGCACACGACTGGCCGGTAGATAAATGGCCAGCTCATCCGGGGCCTCACTGGGCACGTGCATCATCTCCAGATCAACACCGGCGATGGTTACGGCCAGAAACTCATCGACTGTATTAGTTGGCGCGATAAACGTACCCGGCCCACCCGCGGTAAGCAGCGGGCCAATGCCAACATTCATATCCTTCGTATCGGCGCCGTCGAGGAACATGCCAAACGTATAGCCTGCGCGGATGCCCTGAATCGGCGCGAGAATATTGCTCTCATCCACCAGCAGCCGCATGAGTCTGGCCTGGGCATAAATGGCCACCTCGCCGGACTGAACCTGAGCCTGGCTCACAAACCCCTTGATGCCGCTAATATGATCCTGGTGAAAATGGCTATAAATCACCGCCACTACAGGCTTGTCAGTAATTTTTCGAAACTCTCGCAACACCTCGCGGCTGGTCACCGGGCTCATTCCCGCATCGACCAGAATGATGCCGTCATCGCCTTCAATCATCACCGTACCCGCGACATTCCAGCCCACAGCGCTGTAGACATTGTCGGCAACTTTGTAGATTTTTTTAACAAAATGCTCCGTATGCTGCTTAAGTTCAGCGTTTATTGCTGGTGCTACCTGGGCCGCTATCTGCGCATGAACACCCCTGCCTGTAAGACCCGCCATAAGGGCACACAGAATTGAAACGAACACGCTGGTTTTCATATTTACTCCCCGGCATCTGCGCTTGCGGCCCCACGAACCACAACCACCACGCCCCGAACAATTCTGGTTCTGTAAAAGACAGAACCGTTATTCAATCGTTATCGAATAGCGCCATTCAGCAATCCGTCACACCAGCCAACCCTACTACAAGTGCTAAACAAAAATGCTAGGATAGCCGGAGATGGTTGATCTCGAAGGGATTCCTGATCATTTTTCTTTATCTTTACCGACGGTATTTTCGTCTCTCTAACGGTTACGGATGATATAGAGAAAACAACGTTTCCCACCCTGGGAGGTCACCATGCACAACAGCCATAAAAAAAATACTCTGCTCCTGTTTGTTGTTTGCGCGCTATCTGCACTCTCCGTCTCAGCAAAAGTTACTCCTGAATAAGCTGCCCAGTTGGGGCTCGAAAACACGGTATTAACCCCCATGGGCTCAGAGCGAGCCGGGAACGCTGATGGCTCCATTCCAGCATGGACTGGCGGCATAACTGAGCCGCCGGCGGGATATACGCCAGGAGACTGGTACGTAGATCCGTTCGCCGATGATGAAATTCTGTTTACGATTACCGCACAAAATTACAAACAGTACGCGGACAAGCTAACACCCGGTACCCAGGGGCTATTTGTGCGATACCCCGACACTTTTGTAATGCATATTTACCCTTCTCGGCGTAGCGCGAGCTATCCCGGCTTCTTCTATGAGAATTCAATCTGGAACGCTACCAACACCGAGTTTGTTAGTAACGACAAACCCACATTGGCGGAACGGAGTGTGAACAAGGAGACCTTCAGACCGGGTGTTTGGTTTCCTATCCCCCAGACCGGTGGGGAAGCGATGTGGAACCACACCTATTACTACTGGGGTAAATCCTATAAGGCCACTTCTTACGGCATTAACATCTTTGCCGATGGCAGCTATGCCGATCAGATGCTCATTGATCGCTGGTTTGCGCCCTGGGCAATGCCAGCGGGGGAAATCCCCAACGACAGTTACTTTAAGCGAAACGGCGGCCCAGTCCTGTGCGCCAGTCAGGAGAATCTCTATCCACCCCGTACCGCCGGGCAGATGTTTGGCGGTTGTAACAGCTGGACTGAGAATGATTTTGACGCCTATCTCTATATCCCCGGTCAGCGACGGGTGCGTAAAGCACCGGAGATTGGCTTTTACGACAGCCCGGGAACAGGGTCCGACGGTCTGCGCACATCAGACTCTCGATGGGTCTGGGCGATCACTGGAAGTGAAGAGTGGTATGAGTATGGAGACCTAAAAAAAGGTGAGTACTATGTCCCCTATAACGCCTACAAGATGGCTCAACCGGGGATTACCTTTGATGATCTGGTGAGACCAGGACACCTGAATCCAGAATATGTGCGGTATGAACTACACCGAACCTGGGTCATCGAAGGACATACCCGTCCTCAATTTCGTCATTTGAGCCCCCATCGTCTGGTTTACGTCGATGAGGATACCTGGGCCGGCGTCACCGGTGAAATGTATGACGGACAGGACAAATTGTGGCGTGTTGTTGAGTCATACAACATCAATTTTTATGACCAGAAGCTGAACTTCTTCTGGGGTGATGCCCACATGGACGTAATTTCCGGACGTTACAGCTCGTCGTCATCCTTTTACAACATTGGCGTAAAGGATGGTAACGGCCCCCCCGTGTTTAATGGCGACCCTGAGTGGGAATATATGAAACCATCAGGATTACGCAAATTGGGTGTGCGTTGATTTAGTACCGCCGTAACAACCTTGGTTACATCCCGGGCGACGGATTTCTTTAAAACCAGAGCAGCAATTGTTTTCTAAAAACAATTGCTGCTCTGATAAGCCATCCGGCGCGTCAGTAGTCCTGAACCTGTCGCAGAGTTATCGATAAAAATTACCTGCCGTAATGTTCGTCATAGGGGAAATCGCAACCCAGTTCAGCGAGCCCCCTGCGGCAGTAATCATCGATAAAGGCCTGCTGTTCACCGCTAAGCATATCGCCTGAACTGCCTTGCTTGCCCTGTCGAATCATCGCGCCGCCGGGGCGGGCAAAAGGGGAGACTTCGCCGGGGTAAAACTTGTGATCGATCGCCTTCATCGACTGGTAAGACGTCAGCTCGGCGATCCGCTCCACCTCAGCATCGGTCAACTCCACAGCCATGAGTTCGGCAACCTTTCGAATCATGCCCTGGGGGTCGGCCATCATCTGCTCATAGGTCACAAACAGCACGTTGTCGCGCTCGCGCCAGGGCCAGTAGCTGGCCACGAACCGGTGCCAGGGCCCAAAGGCGGCGCCGTCTGACATGCACTGCTTGACCCAGGTGGCGGTGGAGGGGATCAGCGGCCCCAGTAACATGCTGCCGAAAAAATGATGGGCAGAAACCACCACGTCTTTCGGGTCACGCACCACACAGATGTATTTGGCCTGTTCGCTGTAGGGTACAAATTCCGCACGGCCATGCGTTTTGATGACTCGTTGACCGGTTTTGGAGCGTTTGATGGGCCGCGGGTCACGCAGGGCAATGGTCGTCTCCTGCGACGGGCAATCGGCCCAGGGGGCGACATCAAGAATATCGTTAAACTCGCCGGTGCCTTTTTCTGCCACCTGATAAGCAACGTACATCAACCAGTTGGTGCCGCTCTTGTAATAGGAGCAGACAAACACGTCGTGTTCGGTAGGGGTGTAGTCCACAAAGGCCTTATCAATGGCGGAGTCAAACATGCCGGCGAAAGGCTTGAAAAAATGGCGGAACAGCCATGCCTCAAAGCCCAGCGCCCGGGCGATCGCAAAGACGCCCCGTAGTAACCAGGTGAGGGGCGTCATCAGTTTTCCCTGCCGGGCCACGGCATCAAGCGCCTGTTTACGGGCAGCGGCGACATCGGCAAATTCGTAACTGGACATGGATGCTCCGGGTTGGATCAATCGGGTGAATGGGGCGGTTAAGCGGACTGAATTCTGGCAACCTCCCGCTTTAAAATCAATCGATATAAAGGGACACTGGAATCCGTTTTTTGGGCCGCCAGCCACCCGTTACGGGCTGTTTTTCGGTAGCATTCGCTCGCCGCTACACACCCCACCCTGATTGGAGATTGACATGGAAGATGCCGCCGCCGGAATGTTGCTAGTCGCTCTGGCCGCAATGGCCATGGTGATGGTCGCACCGGTGATTTTCTACCTGCTGTCGCTACAGAAAAGCCTGCACCTGTCCGGAAAAGAGAATCAACGGATGCTCCCCGGCATGGTCTGGCTAAACCTGATCCCGGTGTTTAATCTCGGCTGGCACCTCTACACGGTGCTAAAAGTAGGCGAAACCCTTTCCGCTCGGCTGGGTAAGCAGGCCGGCGACGGCGGTCGCACCCTGGGGATCCTTACCAGTCTGCTGGCGTTTGGTTGCCTGATCCCGGCGTACCGCAATTATTTTGCGATAGCCACCCTGGTGGCATGGGTGCTCTACTGGGTAAGAATTACCGCTTACAACGTGTTTCTTCGCGATCAGTTGCGCGCCCTTGAAGAGCAGGAATCCTCCTGAGCAAGGCCAGTCCTACGTTCGAACCAAACCGGTCGAGAACCTACTCAGCCGCTTCATCGGGCAGGGGTTCCAGCAGTTCATCAAGGTCTCGCGAAAAGGTACTGACGGTGTGATTGGGAATCACGAACACCCAGGGACTTAGCCGGGCATTCAGACGATCAACCTCCGCTTTCACGTCGCCTTCTCCGCTGGCCGTTAGCCGCGCAACAATCCCGAGATCTTTTGCCTGCAGCTGAACCCGCACCTGCAGCCCATCAAAGGCAATAAAGTTCACCACAATGACCTTGTCCCAGTTCAGCTCTGCCTTGTCGACCTGATTGACATCGGTTAACCGCAACTCCTGCAGACCGTAGGCAATTGCGGTTACCTCCGTGGTCTTGGCGGTCCGACCGGCCGGAATATCCTGCAGGGTGAAGGCCTCGTCAGCACTCTGCCGACTGACCCGCACCAGGGGTTTACCCGGGTGCTGAATAGTCACCTCGCGCATCCGTGACTGCTTGATGTCAATCAGCGCTCGGTCCAGCCAGGCCGACGCCAGGCGGTCAGGGTTCAGGTCGCCACTGGCGACCCAGGTCTGGTTATCATCGATGCGCCGCAGGTAATAGTGTCGCTCACCGCGCCCGGCCATCGGCCGATCATTGCCAAGCAGAAAATGGGTCAACGGCTGCTCGGCTGCGTCGGCAATCATTATTTCCACGGAAGCCGCATCCGGTTCACTACGATCGCGCAATCCCAGCCGCTGGTGCAGGGCGGGATTATCCGTTTTAGGTTCCAGCAGTTCCACGTCGCCAATCTGCTCCAGCATCTGCCACACCTTACCGTTATCCGCCGGATAGCCATGACGCTCTACCACTCGCCACTGATCGCCATCGAGCTGCAAATTCAGCTCTCCGGCGGGGCTATCTAGCCGAACCGCCGCCGCCAGGGTCAGTTTGCTGTCGACCCAGTCTGGCTCCAGACTCTCGCTGGTACTGACCACTGCGGTACCGGTTCGATAACCACCTAGTGTCAGTGCCGTCACCACCACCACGGCCAGGGTAACCCCGGCCAGTCCAATGAAAGTACGCTGCTGCATTTTTAACCACCCCGCCTGCGGGACTGGGTCAGGCCCGCCAGTAGTGCCATAAAAATAATCAATAGCGGCATCAACCCAATGTTGATGAACTTCACCCGAGATTCAAGCGTGTCGATGTCTTTACGCAGGTCGTGCTGCACGCTGCGCAGCTCTTTGCGAATGGCGACTTTTTCCTGCAGAAAACTATCGATTTCCTCGCGCGCCTGCTGATCGATCAGGCCGGCGTCGGCGCCCTGCTGCTGCAGCTCAGCAAGTTTCTGCTCTGCCGCCTGCAGGCGCATCTGCAGTTGCTGCTCGGTGGCGCGATACTGCTCTTCGGCGGCCTTACCCAAATCAACAATGCGGGTAAACGGCCGAGAAAAACTACCCCGACTGCGCACGCTGATAAGGTCACTGCTGCCGCTGAGGTTGTCGAGCATGTTAATGACGAAATTACCGTTATCTGCATAAGGCATCGCCACCCGGTCGCCAAAGAAATCCTGTACCTGCACCCAGAAACGGTCATGGAGCAGGTCACTGTCGGCCACCAGCACAATCTGCGCATCGTCCGATTCGGTTAATCGCTCGCCCGACCATTCAACGCCTTCGGGCAGACCATCGGCATAGGCACTGCGAATTTTACCGCTGAGCCGCACTGCCACAGTCTGCGGCCCGGTGGGCTGAAACTGCCCGAGAATCTCTTTGGGATTCGGCGAAAACTGGATCGAGGCCACCGGAACAGGACCCGAATTCGGCCCGGTAACAATCAGGTTTTCCACGGTCACTTCACTGTCCGGGAGCTTTTCAATCGCCCCGGCTGTCGCCACATACATGGTGGTGAGGCTCCGGGTCACCACATCCTTCTGGTTAAAGTGCTCGCTCTTCAGCTCCAGCCACGGCAGGTAGGGTTCCGGCTTGCTGCCCGGATTCTGCGAGGTGGTCACCCGTCGGGCAGCGTCGTAATCACCGACCAGCTGAGTGCCATCAACGCGCACGCCCCAGGCCGCCAGTTGCTGATCAAAATCAGACGGCGGTTTTGGCTCCTGCTGATTCTGCATGAACGGCATCGTGGGAATAATTTCGACATCCGAGTAGGGGTCGACAAAAACCATGGTACGCCCGCCACCAAGGACGTACTGGTCAATGGCTACCCGCGAGGCGTCATCAAACATCTGCGGGTGGATGATCATCAGGATATCCACGTCATCGTCGATTTTCGCCTGGGTACCTTTGAGCACACGAACCTCAAATATCTCACCGATCTGTTCGGTGATGGTCCATTTCGGTGATTGCGGACGACCCCGCCCGCCCTGTTCACCGTTAACCGGCAAGCTGCTATAAATCGCAACCACCGGTTTTTCCGGGTTATCAAGCTTGTAGATCAACCGGGTCAGGTCGTGTTCGAGCAGTTCTTCATTGCTCGGCGCAAAGAAACCGATCACCTCTTCGCCGTCGGTCGTATTGGTGGCGGAAAGACCAAAATAAGCGGTATCACCCACATCGCTGGTGGGCACGCCGCGCACACCGGCCCGGACCGCCTCGTCCTCCTGTTCCGAAAAGGGTTCGGGGTCAATAACGCGCAGCCGAATCTTGCCGCGGGCCAGACTGACATACTCGTTAAGCAACTCTTCAACCCGCACGGCATATGCCCTGTCTCTTATACACATCTGACGCTGCCGACGAAGAGGATAGTGTAGA
>CAJXVN010000004.1 GCA_913060775.1 uncultured Gammaproteobacteria bacterium
GGAGATGTGTATAAGAGACAGATCATAGAGTGCACCATTATAAAAAATCTTCACGTCCGGGGCATTGCCAAGGAATATCTTGATTGGCAGCACTACCGAGAGGGATATTTCGCTGCCGGCGGGTTGCAGGTTATAGAGTAGTTTGGTGCCATCGCTGGCCCGAATATCGGCCCAGCTTTCGGCAGCAAATTGCAGTAGCAGTACGCTTTTACCCGGTTGGTTCGGCGGATTTTCGTTGGCTGGTGCGGCTCCCGGAGATTCAATCGAACTCCCATCGCTCCGATCGGCTGCCGACGAAGTTGTCGGGACCACAGCAGGATTGGTGTCACGGCGGGGTGGCCCGGTCTGATCGGCAGGTTCATTTAACGAAGTATTGGCCTCGTTATTAGCGGGAGGTGAGACCAGCATACCGTTTGGCGCGGTTGATAATGACCGTGTAGCGGTGTCTTCTGGAGCAATCAAGGGGGGCGCCGTGTCGGCGACACCAGCGAGTCGATCCCAGAAAATGTAGGTGGCAGCAACAATGATCAGCGTTAATAAAAGGAATAACCCTGACCGGGGAAAACCCCCACTTTTGGCAAAACTGGAATCGGATTTTAGCCGTTGAAAATGCTTTTCAGGGCTGTTCACGGGGGGGTAAATAGAAGCAAATGCCCGGTCGATCTGGGAAGTATCCAACGATAGATATCGGGCGTAGCTGACCAGATAGCCCCGCACATAAGTACGCCCGGGGAAATTAGCGTAGTTATCCCGTTCGAGCGCAGCAACGGTTGTAGCCGGAAGGTTCAGGGCATCGGCGATCTCTTCAAGTGAAACTTTGCGGGCTTCTCTGGCCGATCGCAGCAATCCACCGGGACTGGCTGACTGTGTAGTCTCCGTTTCTGGGTCGGTCACGTCGGAACTGGTCACTGGGTGTATAAATCCTGCGCCTGGTCTGAATCGGGGAAAAGGTTTTTCAGCGAAAGCAGGTAGCTGGCTTCCATGTCAGCATCGTCGAGTTTGCGGGCGATGAGTACCCCCAGCCAGAGGTCTTCGGGACGAGGATCGGCTCCCTCTCGGTAACGTTTGAGGTAATCGGCGGCCTGCAGATAGCTCTGGCGTTTATAAGCAAGATCCGCCAGGTGAAAAAGGGTTTGCTGCACGTTGGGTGCGAGCTGGCGCGTCGTGCGAAGGTAAATATCCGCCTGCTTCAGCTCTCCGGCTTTTAAAGCGCAGATACCCGCGTTGTAATAAGCCCGCCACGGGGTGTTGTAAAGCGGGTTAGCCAGGGCGCATTGAAAACGTTTGTCGGCGGCTAGAAACTCCCCCTGCTGACATAAAAAGTAACCATAATTATTGTTCGTGTCCGGATTGCCAGGGGCAATTCGTAATGCTCGCTCGTAACTCTTGCGGGCTTCGTCGGTGCGTTTCATGCGCTGGTTGAGCAGGGCCATGGCCGAGTGTGCATCCACCGACGAAGGTGACAGCTGGACCGCTTTTTTAAGTTGCGATAGTGCGGTCTCATATTTGCCCTGTTGCAGATAGCCCATGCCCAGCTGCAGGTGAATATCGCCGCGGTCTTTTTTGTCGGACAGGCTGGTGCGTTTGTCCGTGCTCGGTTCGCCGCAAATAGCCGGGACATCTTTGTTGCCAAATTTCCCGTCAGATCCACTCATGCGAGCCGATGAATTTGGGGATTGGCCGGAGCCACTACTGCTGCAACCACTGATTGCTGTGAAGCAGAGCAGGGTGAGGATGAGCAGGGCTGGTTTCCCGCGGAAATGGAGCAGTTGGCTAATTGTCACGCAGTCATCCCCTGGCGAGTTTCCCGGCTGTTTCGACGGCCCTGGCGGGGGATTACCTTGCCCACCAGCTGGCCACAGGCCGCATCAATGTCGTCACCGCGAGTGCGGCGGACGGTGGTAATCAGGCCGGCCTTTATCAGAATGTTTTGAAACGCCTGAATGGTCTGATCGTCCGAGCGTTCGTAGGGCGCCTCGGGAAACGGGTTAAACGGAATCAGGTTGATTTTCGACGGGACATTTTTAAGCAGTTTTGCCAGCGCGCGTGCGTGTTCAGGCTGATCATTAACGCCTTTGAGCATGGCATATTCAAAGGTGACCTTCTGACGGGCTTCGTCCTTGACGTAGGTTCTACAGGCAGCCAGTAATTCTTTGATTGGATATTTGCGGTTAAGTGGCACCAGTTGATTACGCAGTTCGTCCGTGGGCGCGTGGAGAGAGACGGCGAGGCTGACGGGCACCCGTGAGCGTAACGGTTCAAAGGCTGGTATTACGCCAGCAGTGCTCACCGTTACCCGACGGCGCGACAGGCCGTAGGCGTGATCGTCGAGCATGATATCGATGGCATCGGTGACTGGCTCGAGATTGAGCAGGGGTTCACCCATGCCCATAAAGACCACGTTGGTAACTGCCTGCAGACGGCTATCGGGTTTGTCCAGCAGCCGTCTGGCGGTCCAGACCTGACCAATGATTTCGGCCGTGGAGAGATTGCGATTAAACCCCTGGCGCGCCGTCGAGCAGAAGCTGCAGTTGAGCTGGCAGCCGACCTGGGAGGATATACAGAGAGTTCCGCGGTTTCCGTCAGGGATGTACACCGTCTCAATATCGCTGCCACCGGCCATGCGCAGCACCCATTTTCGGGTGCCGTCGCTGGCGGTGTGGTCCGAGATGATTTCCGGGCCTTCAATGGTTGCTCGCTCAGCGATAGCCGAGCGAAGTGCTTTACTGATATTTGTCATGGCATCAAGGTCATCAACACCAAACTGGTGGAGCCACTGCAGCACCTGAGCGGCCCGAAAGCGCTTTTCACCCATTTCGGCAAAAAACGTTTCGAGCCCTTTCAGGTTAAGGCCCAGCAGGTTAGTGTGATTAACGGTCATGACGCAGTGTAATTACCGGGTGCGGGGACAGATTTCGAGGTTGCTGAAAAAGAAACTGATTTCGCGTGCGGCTGAGTCCGTGGAGTCGGAGCCGTGGCAGGCGTTTTCGTCAATACTGGATGCGAAGTCCGCGCGGATGGTTCCGGCAGCCGCTTCGGCCGGATTGGTGGCACCCATCAGATCGCGATGGGCCAGTACTGCATTTTCACCCTCAAGCACACTAATAACGACCGGACCAGAGGTCATAAAGCCAACCAGGTCCTTATAGAATGGGCGTTCGCTATGTTCTGCATAAAACTGGCCAGCCTGGCTATCACTGAGGTGGATCATCTTTGCAGCAATGATCTTTAATCCAGCTTTTTCGAAGCGGCTGTATATGTTGCCGATGTTGTTGCTGCCAACCGCGTCGGGCTTAATGATGGAAAGTGTACGTTCAATAGCCATTTTAAAGTTCGTTCCTTACACAGGTTTAGGTTGATCCCGGAATCGAGAAGCGCGCAGTTTACTGGATTGACAGGGGTTTCAGCCAGCGGCAACGCCTTAATTTATAGCGATTTAAGGGAAAATCGACCACTTCATCCGTAATCACTAATTGCGGTTTGCTGGGCAATAGCACTAAAATAGTCCCCTTCAAGGCGGTCGTGGCGAGTGATGGCTGTCTGGTCAGCCATGAGCTGGTGTCCAGTGGACCTTCTCCGACCTGCCGTCTCTATTTAATTAACTGTCTGCTTATGCTGAAAATTAGCAAGTTAACCGATTATGGCACCCTGGTAATGGGCGGCCTGGCTGAGCGTGGCAATGAATTTGTCAGCACTGCAGAACTGGCGGAAGCCATTGGGGTTGCACAGCCGACGGTTGCCAAATTACTTAAAATGTTTACTCGCGCGGGACTGGTGGAGTCTTTGCGGGGGCAGCAGGGTGGTTATCGCCTTGGGGTAGCACCGGAGCAGATATCGGTGGCGGAGATCATTCAGGCCGTCGACGGACCGCTGGGGTTAACCGAGTGCAGTACCGAAAGCGGTATCTGCGATCAGGAAGAACACTGTAGTGTCAAAGTGAACTGGCAGAAGATAAGCCGGGTAGTCGCGGGCGCACTACAACAGGTGAGTCTGGCTGAGTTGCTACGACCAGCCGAGCAACCATTGCATTACGTCCCCGGTGCCGGAGCGTCCGGATCCGCCGCAATTGATTTAAGGCAGGAGTCTCCCTGAGCTTTTTGTGAAAACAACCAGCAATCTGGCGATGCTCCCCTAAGTTGAAATAAGAGAACAGTAAATTATGGCTACCGAATCAGAAGAAATTGACCGGTATATCAGTCGTGAATACGAGCACGGCTTTGTTACCGATATCGAACAGGATACGTTTCCCCCGGGTCTCGATGAGAGTGTCGTGCGGGCTATTTCAGCGAAAAAGAACGAGCCAGAGTTTATGCTCGAGTGGCGGCTGGAAGCGTTTAAGATCTGGCAGCAGATGGATGTGCCGGAGTGGGCCCATGTTCACTACCCGGACATCGATTTCAACTCGATTAGCTACTTTTCTTCGCCCAAGGCTGATTCGGATAAGCCGCAGAGTCTGGCCGATGTCGATCCCGAGCTGTTAGAAACTTACGAAAAACTCGGTATTCCGCTGCACGAAAGGGCGGCGCTGGCTGGTGTGGCGGTCGATGCGGTGTTCGATAGCGTCTCCGTGGCCACTACCTTTAAAGACAAGCTTGCGGAAGTTGGCGTGATTTTCTGCCCGCTTTCCGAGGCGGTCCATGATCACCCTGAACTGGTAAAAAAGTATCTGGGTAGCGTGGTGCCGCTGGCGGACAATTTCTATTCCGCGCTTAATGCTGCGGTCTTCTCCGACGGTTCGTTTGTGTACATTCCGAAAGGGGTGCGCTGTCCGATGGAGCTTTCCACCTATTTTCGTATTAATGCTCTCAATACCGGACAGTTTGAACGCACTCTGATCATTGCTGATGAGGGTTCACATGTCAGCTATCTTGAAGGCTGCACCGCGCCGATGCGTGACGAAAATCAACTGCACGCGGCCGTGGTTGAGCTGGTGGCGATGGACGATGCACAGATTAAATATTCCACCGTTCAGAACTGGTACCCCGGCGATAAGGATGGCAAAGGCGGTATCTACAATTTCGTTACTAAACGGGGCGATTGTCGGGGTGAGCGTTCAAAAATCTCCTGGACCCAGGTGGAAACCGGTTCCGCGATCACCTGGAAATACCCGAGTGTGGTGCTGACCGGTGATAACAGCGTGGGTGAGTTCTACTCGGTGGCGCTAACCAATAATTACCAGCAGGCCGACACCGGTAGCAAGATGGTACACATTGGCAAGAACAGCCGTAGCACCATTATCTCCAAGGGTATTTCTGCCGGGAAAGCCGAGAATGCATACCGCGGCCTGGTGAAGATGCTGCGCGGCGCGAACGGGGCGCGCAACTACACCCAATGCGACTCCCTGTTAATCGGTAGCCAGTGCGGCGCCCATACTTTCCCTTATGTGGAGGTACAGGAACCTACTGCTCAGGTAGAGCACGAGGCGACCACCTCTAAAATTGGCGACGATCAACTGTTTTATTGTCGTCAGCGGGGCATCGCCGAAGAAGAAGCGGTTTCGATGATCGTTAACGGCTTCTGTAAAGAAGTATTCACCGAATTACCGATGGAGTTCGCCGTTGAAGTACAGCGCCTCCTCGGTGTCAGTCTAGAAGGAAGTGTCGGGTAAATTCGACCATAAATGGCATAAATAAATGTTAATAGTCAAAGATTTAAAAGTAGAAGTTGAAGGAAAATCCATACTAAAAGGGCTGACCATGGAAGTCGGCGCTGGCGAGGTCCATGCCATCATGGGTCCAAATGGTTCCGGTAAAAGTACCCTGTCTCACGTGCTCTCTGGCCGCGAAGGTTATGAAGTAGTTGGCGGTTCGATAACACTGGATGGCGAAGACCTGCTCGCCCTGTCGCCGGAAGAGCGGGCCTGGAAGGGGCTGTTTTTAGGCTTCCAGTACCCGGTGGCGATTCCAGGGCTGAACAGCTCGGTATTTATGCGCGAAGCGGTTAATGCCCAGCGCCGTAGCCGTGGCGAAAATGAATACGATGCGATGGATTTTCTCGCCATTG
The DNA here is from genome assembly GCA_913060775.1 of uncultured Gammaproteobacteria bacterium. Classification (GTDB taxonomy): domain Bacteria; phylum Pseudomonadota; class Gammaproteobacteria; order Immundisolibacterales; family Immundisolibacteraceae; genus QNFC01. The sequence goes on from CAJXVN010000004.1 coordinate 6,004, forward strand.
CTCGCGAGAAAATGAAGCTGCTGAAAATGGACGAGAGCTTCATGACTCGGGCGGTCAACGACGGCTTTTCCGGCGGTGAAAAGAAACGTAATGAGATCTATCAGATGGCGCTGCTGGAGCCGCGTCTGGCCATCCTCGATGAAATAGATTCTGGCCTCGATATCGATGCCCTGAGAGTTGTTTCGGACGGAATCAACAAACTGCGAAGCGCTGACCGCTCCCTGATCATGGTCACCCACTATCAGCGATTGCTCGATTACGTGGTGCCTGATTATGTACACGTCCTGTCCGGCGGGGAGATTGTCCGTTCCGGCGGGCGCGAGCTGGCACTGGAGCTGGAGTCGAGTGGCTATGGCTGGCTAGAAAAAGAACCGGCGGCAGTATAGCGATGGTTGCCACCCAAGCCAGCGCGGATAACCGCACCGCGTTTCAACAGCAGTTTGAGAATCGTAAACCCCACTTGCCGGGAGATGCTGAAGTGCGCGAGCGCGCCATGCAGCAGCTGCTGACCACGGGCCTGCCAGATCGCAAAACTGAGCGCTGGCGGTATACCCGCATAAACAGCCTCCTCAAACAGCCTCTTGAGCCGGCACAGAAGCCTGCCACGACAACGGCGACTGATCGACAGCCGTTACTGGATTCGCTGAATAGTGGCTCTGGCGCTCCGCTTCTGGTTTTTCAACAGGGCTATTTCTGTGCCGAACTGTCTCGGCTCGAAGGTCTCGGCGAGATTCAGTTTAAACCCCTGGCCGCAGCATTAGAATCCGGTGCGGTAATGCTACCGGAAGCGGCTGATGGCCGTGATCGGGCGTTTGATCAGCTCAATACAGCCCTAGTGGCTGACGGTGGCTGGTTGCAACTGCCCGCCGGTAAACATCCGTTGATTACTATTGTTGTGCTATCCGGCAGTGCGGCCGAGACAAGCTACTGGCGGTTGCTGGTGACGGCGGCAAGTCACTGCGAGGCGGAACTTGCGATTATCTACGCGGATAGCGAGGCCGACCAGGAAACCGACGGTAAGGCATATCAACTGAACAGTTCGATTGATCTCGATCTGGCGCCGAACGCGCAGGTCTCCCTGAGCCAGTTACAGCAGCAGGGTGAGCAGGCGTTTCAGGTGAGTTCTCTGCGTGCCAACTTACAGCGCGACAGCTCATTCAAATCCCATGTCCTGACGCTGGGTGGTGCCATTAGTCGCGACGATGTCGACATTGATCTGGCCGAAGCCGGTGCTCATGTTGAGTTTGATGGTCTGCAACTGACTAATGGTCGCCAGCATGCCGACCTGCACCTCACCCTTGAGCATGCGGCACCGAACTGCACCAGTCAGGTGAGTCACCACGGTCTGTTCGGTGATCACGGCAGGGGTGTTTTTAACGGCCGGGTGCATGTGCACCCCGGCGCCGACGGCACTGATTCACAGATGTCGAGTAAAAACCTGCTGCTATCTGACCGAGCAGAAATCGACGCCAAGCCGGAGCTGGAGATCTACGCCGACGACGTAAAATGCGCCCACGGTTGCACGGTGGGTGATCTAAATCGCGACGAACTCTTTTACCTGCGCAGTCGTGGACTAACCGAGCAGGACGCGCGGGCGCTGCTGTTGAGCGCCTTTGCTGCCGCCAGTTTTGCCACGCTGGGTGGCCACTGGGGTGAGTACGTTGCCAACGCCGTTACCAAAAAAATGGAACAACTCAGCCATGAATAGTACTGCCGTTACTGATTTAAATAGCGACGATCAGGTCGCCCAGTGGCGGGCCGATTTCCCTATCCTGAAAACTCAGGTAAATGGCCACCCGCTGGTCTATCTGGATAACGGTGCCACCACACAGAAACCCCAGGTGGTGATCGATGCGGTGAGCCATTATTACGAGAACACCAACTCCAATATTCATCGTGGGGTTCATCAATTAAGTGAACTGGCCACGGCGGCTTATGAAAATGGCCGAGAACAGGTGCGCCGTTTTATTGGCGCAGCTTCCGTGAAGGAAGTGGTATTCACTCGCGGCACTACCGAGTCGATCAACCTGGTGGCTAATAGCTGGGGAATGGCAAACCTTAAAGCCGGCGATGAAGTGCTGGTCACCGAAATGGAACACCACTCCAACATTGTTCCCTGGCAGATGGTGACCGAACGTACCGGGGCGCTGTTAAAAGTTGTTCCAATTAACGATGCCGGCGAGATATCCCTTGATGACGTTCGTGGGCTGATCAATGATCGCACCAGGATGGTGGCGATCAGTCAGCTTTCTAATGCGTTGGGTACGATTAATCCGGTGAAGGAAGTGATCGAGATGGCCCACCAGGCCGGGGCGATCGTGCTGGTTGATGGTGCCCAGGCGATCGCCCATATTCCGGTCGATATGGCTGATCTGAATTGCGATTTTTATGCTTTTTCCGGCCATAAGATTTTTGGCCCCACCGGCACGGGTGTGCTTTATGGCAAAGAGGCACTGCTCGAGGCAATGCCGCCGTGGCAGGGCGGTGGCGACATGATTCGCATTGTTCGTTTTGAAAAAAGCACCTGGAATGATCTGCCCTATAAATTTGAAGCCGGCACCCCGAACATTGCCGGCGGCATCGGTTTGGGGGTCGCGCTCGATTACGTGTCCGACGTTGGTCTGGAGAAGATCGCTGCTCACGAAACGGAACTGCTGAATTACGCCAGTCGTAAATTGCAGGAGTTACCCGGCTTAAAATTAATCGGTACAGCTAAAAACCGCGCGAGTATTGCGTCTTTCGTGCTTGACCAGCTCCACGCTCATGATCTGGGCACAATCCTCGATAGCGAAGGCATTGCGATCCGTGCTGGTCATCACTGCGCTATGCCGGTGATGCAACATTACGGTGTTGCGGCCACGGCGCGGGCTTCATTTGCGTTTTACAACACTTTTTCAGAGGTTGATCGACTCATGGATGGACTTAACAAAGCCGTGGAGATGTTTGGCTGATGATGGACCTACGAGAGCTCTATCAGGACCTGATCGTTGATCACAACAAGCGGCCGCGCAATTTTGGCAAAATCGACGATACTACCTACTATGCTGAAGGATTTAATCCCCTCTGCGGTGACCAGCTCACGGTATACCTGAACCTGGACGGTGACCGCATTAGCAAGGTTACCTTTGAAGGTGAAGGCTGCGCGATCTCCACCGCCTCAGCGTCGATGATGACTGAAATTCTTACCGGCAAGACGATGGCGGAAGCAGACGAACTATTCGAGCTGTTTCACCAGGTGCTCGTAGGAGAAATTGAACTCGACGATGACACTACACTTCAGCTTGGCAAACTGGCGGTGCTCACCGGCGTTCGTGCTTACCCCTCGCGGGTCAAATGCGCAACGCTGGCCTGGCATACCTGTCAGGGGGCGCTGCATAAACAGCACGACGGCATCAGTACCGAGTAATTCCCGGAACAGACGACGGCAAACAACGGAAACATATAAAAATGGAAGAGCGTGAAAAGGTTGTACTAACCCGAGATTGCAAAGCGATATTCGTACCTCTTGGACTGCGGGTTAACGCCAAAGAGGGCCGCGAAGTAGAGATACTTCAGGAGCTCGGTGGTTCTTTCACGGTGCTGCTCGATGGTCAGATGGCTCGGATTGATGCCGCAGACGCCGATGTGCTGGGTCGCGAACGGGAACCCCTGCCGGTGGAGCTTTTTGAGGGCAAATTAACTCGTGAGAAAACCGAAGAGTTCTGTTGGGAACACATGCGTACCGTGTTCGATCCGGAGATACCGGTTAATGTCGTTGATTTAGGGCTGATCTACGAATTTGAGCTTTCCGGGGCCAACGACAAATACCGAGCCGATGTAAAAATGACGCTGACTGCCCCCGGCTGTGGCATGGGTGACGTGCTAGTGGAAGATGTTAAATATAAACTGGAGCAGATTCCGAGCATCGTTGCCGCCCAGGTTGAGCTGGTACTCGACCCACCCTGGGGTATGGAGATGATGTCCGAAGCAGCGCGGCTGCAAACCGGCATGATGTAACCTCAGAGTCGAGACAAAAAAGGCCGTGGACAGTCTGGCTGTCCACGGCCTTTCTGGTTTTACAACCCGATTGTTTGATTAAACGGTAAAACTTTCTCCACAGCCGCAGGTTTCTTTCGCCTGTGGGTTTTTAAAAGCAAAGGCCGAATTGATGCCATCCTGGCGATAATCCAGTTCGATGCCCTCGAGCATCGGCAGATCATCTTTTGCCACCACCACCTCGACGCCGTCCTGATCAAACCGCAGATCATCGTCAGCAATTGATTGGGCCTGTTCTACTACGTAGCTAAAACCCGAACAGCCGGACTCCTTAACGCCGACCCGAATCGCCATGACACCTTCGGCACGGGCCAGCACCTTATTGACACGTTCAATGGCGGAGGGGGTGAGTGTAATCATTTCAGTGTTCCCGAAAGTTAAGTATTTGGGTGGGATGGAAAGCCGCTCAGACTGGTGTTTTGAGCTTCGAAACCCCTAAAAGTTCCTGCAAGTTTACCATTCAAGCTGGCGGCGCCCATGGCTGTCTGGATCAGCTGGATTAGCCGGCCAACGCGGCCGCTAGCGGGTATTCGCTGTAACTGTCGAACTCAGACTGTTGTCCAGCATTTGGTGAATCTCAATATGCTTCTGCCATTACGCGGCGGCCACGCCTAACCATATTAAAGATTTATTTTTTCTGACCGATAAAGTCATACAAGTTCAGAGCGTTTTGCTTTTATTCAACCCTGATAGGAAATCAAAAACTATCGTGATGTCGGTCTGGTTAGCTGACGGAGGTTAATCCATATCCCCATGCTCATGCAATCAGAAGAATTAACGCCGGCACGCGTTAAATGCTCCTTCCGTCCCACGGCTTTGATTACCCAGAGTCGCCTGGGCAGCACTATCCTCAGCTGGTTTCTGTTATTAGCGCTAGTGCCACTGGCGCTTGCCAGTTTTCTGGCCTATCACAAAGCCCGAGAAGTTCTGGTCAGGGAGGCCATTGAGGATTTGCATACATCTGCAAATGCCAAGGTCGATCAGATGCAGGCGTGGTTTGATTATCGATTGATGGACCTGAATAGTCAGGCTGACAATCCAGTGAACGCACGGCTATTAGGCCAGCTAAATGAGGGGTTAGCGCGCAGTGGCCAAAGTGCTGGCGAATACGTTAAGGGAACCGACTGGTCGACTCGTTTGCAGGAAAATGATGGCCATTTAAAGGCAATGCAGCAGAATTATGACTACATCGAAGATATTTATCTGATCACGAAGGACGGCGCTATTTTGTATAGCGCCGTTGACAGCGACAAACCCGGTCTGGCGCTTTTTAGCGGTGAGGCAGCGCAGAGCCGACTGGCAGCCAGTGTTAGATATTCACTGGATACGGGCAACGCCGGATTCTCTGATCTTGAATTTAGCGCCCCGACTGATCCGCTACCGACGGGCTATCTCACCGCCCCTCTGAAAAGCGCGACGGATGAGGAGGCCGGAATCATTGCGATTCAGGTTCAATTAAATCGCATTTTTCAGGCGGCTACTGGCGGCATGGATCAGCAGGCCAAGGTTCATTACCTGGTTGGCAGTGATAATTTGCTCCGGACACCCCTAACACCGGGCAGAACCGACGAAATTCTCAAGCGGCGAAGGAAAATCGACCAACTGCCTGGTGACATTGATTCGTCAGCACATCGCCATCCTGAACTCGGTGCTGAGACTGGACTGGTGACTTATACGGGTTCGGAGGGGCAACCGGTATTCCGCATGCAACACGCGGTACCGGCGGTTAATAAAAAATGGAAGCTGATTAGCGAAATAGATCAGGCGAAAGCGCTTCAGGGTGCCAATAACCTTGCCATTACAACGCTAATATTTGTCCTGGTGACGGCAGTCATTGCGATGATAGCCGCGGTCAGGCAGGCCCGGCGCATTGTCCAGCCGATCACGAAACTAACCAGAATTACGCGTGAGTTAGCGACCGGTATCTCCCACCATCATTTCGATGTTGAAAGCGATAACGAAATCGGTGAACTCGCTGACAGTTTTAATGAAATGCTGGCGGTGCGGCGCCATAAAGACGCAATGCTGGCCCGTAGCGATAGGGAAAGCGCAGAAGCCTTCAGCAAATTGACTGAACAGAAAACCGCCCTTGATCACCACGCGATTGTGACCACGACTGACCTGGCAGGTACGATCAAATCGGTTAATGAAAAATTTTGCGAAATCAGTGGCTACACCGCAGAAGAGTTGATTGGCAACAATCATCGTCTGGTCAATTCGGGTCACCACACCACAGAATTCTGGGCAGATATGTTTGCATCGCTGTCCAACGGAAAAGCCTGGCACGGTGAAATCTGTAACCGGGCGAAAAATGGGCATCTCTACTGGGTGGCAAGCACGATTGTCCCGATCAAGGATAGCGATGGCACTCCTCAGAGTTACATTGCTATTCGCACGGACATTAGTGCGCAGAAGCACCTGGAAAGAACATTGGTGGCTGCCAGAGAAGCGGCCGAAGCGGCTTCGTTTGCCAAAAGTGAATTTCTAGCGAACATGAGCCATGAGATTCGTACGCCGATGAATGGGATTATCGGTATGACTAATCTCCTGCTGGATACGCCCCTCTCTGATGAACAGTTGCAGGATGGGTTAGTGATTCAACGCAGTGCCAACTCCCTGCTGGGGATCATCAACGATATCCTGGATTATTCGAAGATGGAGGCGGGCAAGCTTGATCTGGAGCCGGTTGATCTCGAGCTCGGTGAACTTCTCTCGGATATTGCCAGTACGTTAGCGTTTTCTGCGGAAGAAAAAGGCCTGGAGCTGGTGTGTCCCGCTACGGTCATCCCGATTCAGTGATATCGCGCGGACCCGGGCCGTATCCGGCAGATATTGAACAACCTGATTGGTAACGCCATTAAATTCACTGAACAGGGCGAGGTGGCCGTGCATTTCAGCAAACGACCCCTGGCGAACAATCATGTTGAGATTCGGTTCGATGTCGTCGACACCGGTATTGGCCTTAGCGAAGACCAGCAGGAAAAATTATTTGATCGTTTTATTCAGGCGGATACGTCCACCACCCGAAAGTACGGTGGGACCGGACTGGGGCTGTCCATAAGTAAACAGCTGGTCGAGTTAATGGGCGGGGAAATTGGCGTGACCAGCGAACTGGGGAAAGGCTCCCGGTTCTGGTTTACGCTGCAATTACCCACCGCTGAATTTTCGCCTGCGATGCCGGACCCCGAAGATATCAAGGGGTTACGCGTCCTGGTGGTTGATGACAACCTCACCAGCCGCAAGTTGTTTGATGAACTTCTCACTGTCTGGAATATCGACCACTATTCGGTAGAAAGCGGTGTTCAGGCACTGGAGCGACTCAACCAGGCGGCAGCAGAAAAACGACCCTACCAGATAGCCCTGATCGATATGAAAATGCCGGGTATGGACGGCGTGCAACTTGCGCGTAAGATTATCGAGGATGGTTGTCTGGCATCCACCAAGCTCCTGCTGATGAGCGCGCAACTGCATAAGGGTGATGTCAGAAATATGTCGGAGATGGGGTTTATGGGCTATTTTCCCAAACCAATAAACCAGTCGGATATATACAACACGCTGCACCATCTGGCCGGTATGGACGGTGCCGTTCCGGCAAAAACCAGTAGTTTGATGTTGCCCGGCAGACGAGTTAAAAAACTACCGCAGTTCAATGCTCGGGTGCTGGTTGTTGAAGACAATCCCAGTAACCAGAAAGTAGCCGCAGGGGTGCTGGAAAAACTGGGCATAGCAGTCGACATTGTTAACAACGGTGAGCTTGCTGTTTCGGCGCTGGAAACCGACGAATACGACCTGGTGCTGATGGATTGTCAGATGCCGGTTATGGATGGTTACGAAGCAGCGCGGATTATTCGTAGCGACCGCTCAAACGTGCTCAACCATGAGGTGCCAGTCGTTGCGGTTACCGCTAACGCTATGCGTGAAGATCAGCAGCGCTGTATCGACGCCGGCATGGATGGCTACCTGATTAAACCCATTGATCCGGCCAGGCTCACTGAAGCCTTTTTCCAGTTTTTGCCCGAGTCCTGTCATCCGCTGGCAACCGAGATGCAAACCGAAGGCCATCAGCCTTCCGCCGAATCCGATGGACCGCAGACTGTGGCGGACCTGGAGGAGCATCCAGACCTGCCAGTGTTTGACCGTGGCACGATGAGTCGGCGGATGCTGGATGATGAGGAACTGGTTCGAAGCGTCGCCGAAACTTTTCTCGAAGACATGACGGATCAGTTGAATCAACTCAAGGCGCTGGTCAACGCTGAAGATTTGTCAGGAATTACTGCTTTGGCACACCGAATGAAGGGAGCATCCGCCACCGTGAGTGGGATGATGCTCAGCGAACTAGCCCGCAGACTGGAAGTCTTGGGGAAGGCGGAAGACCTGGCGGCGATTATCCGGCAGTTACCGCTGTTAGAAGTGGGATTTGCTGACCTCAAAAAGGCGATGCAGGAGCAGGTGTTATGAATTTACTCATTGCAGATGACGATCCCTTATTTCGTGTGATGCTAGCGGGGATAACCAGAAAGTGGGGGTTTGAACCCACCGTCACTGGCGATGGTGTCGAAGCGCTAAAATTGCTGCAGCAGGATTTTCCGCCGAGGCTATTATTGATCGACTGGGAAATGCCTCGATTGAATGGGCTGGAGCTGTGTAAACGGGTCCGTTTAATGCCGGGTAATGACCCGCCATACATTATTCTGCTGACCAGCCGAAACGATAGTAGCGACGTTGCCATCGGCCTGGATGCAGGTGCTAATGATTATGTTCGCAAACCGTTTGAACCGGTTGAATTCAAAGCTCGGTTGCAGGTCGGCAGACGAATGCTGGATCTGCAGACCGAGGCAATAGCAGCTCGCGCACAGCTAGTGCATCAGGCCAAGCACGATGCGCTCACCGGCTTACCGAATCGGCGAGCAATCATGAATGCGTTTGAACGAGAAATTGATCGAGCAGGCCGCCAGCAAATACCTCTGGCGGTCGGTATGTGTGACATCGATCACTTTAAAAAAATCAACGACACCCATGGCCACCTGGTCGGTGACGCGGTATTGCATGAGGTTGCCCAGCGTATTAACTCGACACTGCGGAGTTACGACAACTGTGGTCGTTACGGTGGCGAAGAATTTCTGATTCTGGTCAATTCTGAGGAAGAAGAGGCCAAGGAAGTGTTTGAACGGCTTCGTCAGGCAGTATCGGCGTGCCCGATTGTTGTGGGTGACGTGAGTTGTCTGGTGACCATCAGTTGTGGGGTCACTGTTCTCGGTGGGGAAATTCGGGATAACAACACGATACTGGCGGCGGCTGATTCGGCGCTTTACCAGGCAAAAAATAATGGCCGTAATCGTATTGTGTTTCTGCAGGAAGCCTCATTACCATCAAAGTCAGATAGTCTGGATGCGATCGGGCATGCCCTTTAATGGGGTTGGACGAGTTGCCATTCGTAAACCTGCGATACCTGGAGCACTGCCCATAAACGCTCAGTCACAGGTTTTTGACAACCGTTAGTGATAGCTGCCAGCGCAGGCGCCTGTTAACTATCCGTTAGGAATTCGATCACGGCCCGGTTGAACTCCGCTGGCTTTTCCAGATTCACCACGTGGCCGCATGCTGCCAGTTCAACGGTTCGACAACCGTTAATTTTTTCACTCATATAGGTGCCGGCGCGCACCAGCCCAGCCATTTCCTGATCACCCGTGACGATCAGGGTCGGGGCGGTAATTTCGGTTAAACGGTCGGCAGGCATGGTTTCCGGCCAGATTTCCGGGTCGCGGTGTTGCCAGTGCCAGCCATCGTAATCCTCGATCATGGTATCGAGCAGGGACGACCATTCCGATGAGCTGGGAAGGGTGCTGAACAGCGGCAGAGTCGCCCATGCGGCGCGAGCCGCCTCAATGCCCTGTTCCCGCGCAATGCCCCAGACGCTTTTTAATGCCTGCATAAAGTCTGGCGCATCTGAAAATCCCTGCAGGACTGGGCCGGCAATGATTAATGACCGTGTCATCGCTGGATAGGAGAGGGCAAATCGGGTGGCAACGGAACTCCCTAATGAAAGCCCGACAAGATTTGCCGTTGATATTTCCAGTTGCTGGAGTAGCTGGGCCAGGTCGTCCTCGGCTCGATAGGGTCCGTCTGGCCGGGATGATCGGCCAAATCCACGCATGTCGTAGCTGATCACCTGAAATTGAGCTGCCAGGGCTTCTATCTGCGGGGTCCACAGGCGATGATCAGTGGCCATGCCATGGATCAGCACCAGGGCTTTCCCCGAGCCGTAGACCCGCGTGAAGAGCGTGCCGCTTTCGATCTCGACTAATTTTTCAGTCGTGGGTGTCATGGTTAGTTACCGATTATTTATCCGTGGGCCGGGTCTGGAGATAGTGGCGTAGTGGCTGTTGCAGGTGTTCCAGAATTAGCGGAAACCAGGCAGTAAACTCAGTGGGCCGTTTCGTGATGGCTTCGGCAACCTGATCTAGTGACAGGGTTTGCCAGTCACTCACCTCCGTCGGGTCCGGATTCACCGGTTCATCGCTGGTGCCGCAGAACAGGTGATTGAATTCATATTCAAACAGGTTGTCGGCAAGCTGTAGCTCGTAGCGGAGCGTACCGATTTTTTCCAGGTCGGCGGTCAATCCCATTTCCTGTTGCAGGCGCTCGACAGCATAGGCCGGCAGGTGGGCATTGGGGGCAGGGTGGCTACAGCAGGTGTTGCTCCATAGACCGGCGGAATGATATTTGCCAGCGGCACGGCGCTGTAAAATGAGCTGTCCATCCGAACGAAAAAGCAGGATAGAAAAGGCCCGGTGTAATAATGGTGATGTGTGGGCGAGCTGCTTTGATTCAGTGCCCAGCGGGCGGTCGTTTTGGTCTACCAGAATGACTGAAGGTTGCATCGCTAACTTCTTTTTTTACCGGCCAGCGGAGAAGCTTGCCATTTTATGGTCTTTTTACCAACAACGAGTGTTAACTAATTGTTAAGTGGAATGCATGGCTAATCCAACCCTGAAAACGCCCCAGTTAAGGCTTTACACGACTCTGGGCTGCCACCTGTGTGAGGACGCCTATGCCTTGTTAAAGCAGCAGGGCGTGGGAGTAGAGACGGTGGAAATTGCCGACGATGACGAGCTCTTTGAGCGTTATTGCCTGCGTATCCCTGTGGTGGGCCATCGGGCAGGGTGTGAAGAGGGTGATGAGCTGGACTGGCCTTTTGATGCCAGCCAGCTGGCTCACTGGTTAAACCAGCAACCATAAAAAAACCCCGCCGGAGCGGGGTTTTTTATTGCCTGAATACTTATCGCCTAATCATCACCGGCAAAAGCAGACAACAGGCTCAACAGATGGATGAACAGGTTATAGATGTTCAGATACAACCCGACCGTGGCCAGGATGTAGTTGGTCTGATAGCCATGAATAATGTTGCTGGTGTCGTAGAGAATAAAGCCGGACATTAACAGTACGACCACCGCACTGATTGCCAGCGACGCAGCAGGGACCGGGAAGAACAGCAGCCCAATCATCGCCAGTACTGCCACAATCATGCCGGCCATCAGCATTCCGCGCATAAAACTGAAGTCCTTGCGGGTGGTCAGTACGTAACCTGACAGCCCGATAAAGGTGACCCCAGTGCCGCCCATGGCCATCATGATGAGTTCATGACCATTGCTGTACATGTTCAGGTACATGTTCAGCATTGGGCCAAGTGTCATGCCCAGGAACCCGGTCCAGGCAAACAGTACCGGCAGTGCCCAGACACTGTTTCTTAACGCCTGAATGGCGAAGAGTCCACCGAACATCACCACCAGTGAAATGATCAGGCCGGGGTGGGGCAGGTTGAGGGTCATCGCCATGGCAGCGGTGCCTGCACTGAATAACAAGGTCATTGCCAGCAGAGCATAGGTGTTACGGAGCACCTTGTTAGTAGCAAGTACAGACTGTTCGCTGCGCGTTGCGACTGAGTCAAAGGAGTAATCTTGAGCCATGGAATATCCTCGTCATTCAATTAGTTGATTCAGTGAAACCGGTCTATATGACCGCACTGATGGAGATAAGTTTACATTGTTTAATACCGTGGGGTTGTCCGGAGTAATTGGCAACAGATACTGGCATAGTCCAGGGGTAATCCAGTATCCTGTGCGCCCCAAACTCATTGGGCACTCGCTGTCACAAGCTTTCGGAGAGGTGGCTGAGTGGTCGAAAGCACTGGTCTTGAAAACCAGCGACGGGCAACCGTCCCAGGGTTCGAATCCCTGCCTCTCCGCCATCTATCGGGTTAACCGTTCCTGAAACGGATTACCGTCGGGTTCCAGACACCCATTTCAACCGATTAGTCCAGGTTCTGTTGCCTGTGACGTGTGGACCTGTCGCTGGATTTCATCGGGTCCAGGGCAGTACCAGGCACCCTACGACCGGCGCTTTTGTTGATTTCCTCTTTAGCCAATTTTGCCATTAGCCAGCGATTGTTTTAACGTGGCAAGTTCATAAAATAATGGTCGACCGAGTATTGGGTCGCCAAGGTGGTTGTGTGGGCTTTTTGGGAGAGGAGAGCAACGATGGATCAACGTACCGACACAGGGTCGCTTGCCGCGGCCGAACTACGAGACCTGGTAGTCGACAATGCGGACGAGCAACGCTTTGACGTTTCGCGGCGTATTTTTCAGGATCCAGAAATTTTTGAACTGGAACTGGAGCGTATTTTTGAATCCAACTGGGTTTATCTGGCCCACGAATCGCAGCTGCCCAACGAGCACGATTATTTTTCCACCCAGATTGGTCGTCAGCCGGTACTGGTGACCCGGGGGGCGGACGGCAAAATTCACGCCTTTCTCAATGCCTGTAGCCACCGTGGTGCCCAGCTAGCCAACACCAAACGTGGCAATAAACCGACCATGATGTGTCCCTACCATGGCTGGGTTTACGATTCGACAGGCGCCTGTATCGATGTCAATGACCACGATGCTGGTGACTATCCGGAGTACTTCGATAAACAGAGTCACGACCTGATCAAGCTTGGCCAGCTAGGGGTTTATCGTGGCTTTATTTTTGGCAGCATCAAGGCCGAGGTGGAGCCGCTGGAAGTCTGGATGGGTGAGTCCACGGCTTTCATTGATATGTTTGTCGACCAGTCGCCGGAAGGGCTGGAGGTGCTCAGGGGTGGCGTCCATTACACCTGTGATTCGAACTGGAAGCTGCAAATTGAAAACGTCGACGGTTACCACTTTTTTCCGGTACATACCGGGTATATCGCGCTTGGCGCTCGACGCGGTGAGGCAAAAAAAGAAACGTTAAAAACCATCGATGTCAGCCAGATGAAGGAGCTACCTGGTGCTGTCTATGACCTTGACCGGGGGCATGCGTCAGCCTGGGCCTGGATGCCTAATGGTGACCAACGGCCGCTGGCTAAATCCCGTGAGGCGCTGGAAAAGAGTCATGGGCAGGAGCGTGCTAACTGGTTAATCGACTGTGTTCGCTTTCAGCTCATGTTCCCCAATCTCTGGCTGATGGATCAATCGTCGACCACCTTGCGGGTGATGCACCCCGTCGCGGTCGACAAAACCCGGGTTGAGGTTTACTGCATCGCACCTAAAGGCGAACCGGCAGAGGCAAGAGCGCTCCGATTGCGGCAGTTTGAGGATTTTCTGGGCCCCGCCGGTCTGGCGACGCCCGACGATCAGGTAGTCATGGAGTCCTGTCAGCGAGGATTCCAGGCAACTCAGGCTAAATGGCAGCAGGGTTACGCACGGGGTAATGCCAGTGTTGTTTACGGCCCGGATGAGGATGCCAGAAAAATGGGAATTAATCCGTCCGTCAGTGGCAAGGGCGATGCGGAAACCGGTGTTCATGGCCCGTTACGCCGCTGGCGCGAGTTGATGGGACTGGTTGATGAATAACCAGTCTCCCTTGAGTAAAGGATGGCGTAAAGATGGCTGAAATCTCCCACGAAGGTGGCTGTTTCTGTGGTGCGGTGCGCTACCGGGTGACCGGCGAGCCATTTCGAACCAATATCTGCCACTGCACGAATTGCCAGAAGCGCACGGGTAGCTCCTTTGGTATCTCCACCTATTTCAAAGAAGAGCAGGTGGAGCTAAACGACGGCGAACGAAAAACCTATCGTTTTCAGTCTGATGAAAGTGGCCGCTTTGGCAACATGGAGTTTTGTGCCAACTGCGGTACGACCGTGACCTGGACGGCAGATTTTTTTGCCGGTGCTCGCGGCATCGCCGGTGGTAGTTTTGATGACCCGGACTGGTTCGAGATTCGCAATCACGGCTGGGCCAGGTCGGCCCAGCAACGCACCTGTTTTCCGGACGATGTCGAGGTTTTCCAGAAAGCCATACCGCCGCCAGCTCCACTGGATGATCGCTAATCTGGCAAAGTTCGCTAGCTGAAAGTCACCCCGTGGAATTTTATTGGATGTTTTTCAGGGAGTTCTTATATGCCGCCCTTAGTTGAACACTCCCTGGGTAGACGCGCCATCCACGGTAATTATCGTGCCAGAGATGTAAGAGGCGCGGGCAGACGCCATAAAACAGATGACATCGCCAAGCTCTTCGGGTTGGGCCATCCGTCCCAGCGGCAGCGTGGCGTCTATCTCGGCCTGTAACTGTTCCTGAGTTTTGCCTTCGCCTTCGGCGCGGCCTTTGGTGAGCCGTTCCCAGCGCCCGGTGCGCACTCCGGAGGGGGCCACTCCCACCACCAGCACCTTGTCCTGCGCACTGCGATCGGCCAGGCTTTTGTTGAAATTGATCAGTGCGGCGTTGCTCATGCCTACCGCCATATAAGAGGCCTTCGGGTTTCGCGCTGCGGTGCCCACCACGTTAACGATGCGTCCGCCATCTCCCTGCTTTAACAGGGGGTAAAAAGCCTGTACCGTCCGCACGTAGCATTGCAGTTTCTGGTTCCAGCCGTTCAGCCAGGCGGCACTGTCGATGTTTAAAAAATCACCGGTAGGTAGTTTCCCGGCGGCGTTATTCACCAGTACGTCCAGGTCGCCATATTTCTCGTCAAGGGTAGCGGCGAGACTTGTGACCGCCTCGTCGCTGGTGACATCGCACCGATAACAGTCGGGCTGGTTATTGGTTGCCTGCTGGATTTGTGCCGCCGCCTCCTGCAGAGACTCCTCGGTGCTGGCGGTAATAATCAGCCGGGCGCCTTCCTCCGCAAAAGCCCTGGCGGCTGCAAGGCCAATTCCCTTGGTGCCACCGGTAACCAGTACAACTTTGTCTTTTAGCCCTAGATCCATTCCCTGCTCCTCTTGATGTTGATTCTGTCTGTTATAAATTTCTGTCGAAATTTGAAACTATTATTAATGCTTCCGGCGAGCGGTCCACGAGGTCACAATTAATGATCAGTGGATTAAGATCAGCTGCCGTTCCGGCATAGTCACCTAAAATGTTTGAAACGCCGGCTAGTTTATCCAGCGGGCTGCGTAGCCTTCTATAATAAACAGCCATCTGGTAGTGACGATGCTACCAGCTCGCACTCAACTTTCGAAAGCCGAGTCACGTGACCCATCCAGTTAATTCAGCTGCAGCGCCCGAATCGGGCACGACTGAACCCGAATCCTATAGCCGCCTTAAACGAATCGGGTTTTTCGCCGGTCCCCTGGGGGCGTTACTGCTCATGGTCGTCGGTCACTGGCTGGTTGTCGGTGAGCCGGACGCAATCAGTGCGCCGGCCCTGCACACCCTGGCCCTGGCCTGGTGGATGGCCTGCTGGTGGCTAACCGAGGCCGTGCCGATCGCGGTCACCGCATTGTTACCGATTCTGTTGATTCCGCTGTTAGGGGTGTCGCCGATCAAAACAGCCGCCGCGCCCTATGCTCATCCACTGGTCATGCTATTCATGGGCGGTTTCATTATTGGCATTGCCATGCAGCGCCATCAACTGCACCGGCGTATTGCTCTGCATATTGTTCATCGGGCGGGCCACAGTGACGTGCTGCTGGTCGGTGGAGTCATGCTAGCCGCGGCCTTCTTGAGCATGTGGATGATGAATACCGCCACCTGCATGATGCTGCTGCCCATCGGTATTGCCTTGATCGATTATCAACAGAGCCGGGGAGTCGATGAGCAACAGCTGCGCAACTTCAGCCTCTGTTTGCTGCTGGGGATTGCCTACGGCTCAACCCTGGGAGGGGTCGCGACTCTGATCGGTACCGCACCCAACGGATTCATTGCTGCTTTTATGCTGGAAACCTATGGCCTGGAGATCAGTTTTTTGCAGTGGTTGCAGGTGGGTCTGCCGATTTCGATCCTGTTACTGATAGCGACCTGGTTACTGCTTACTCTGGTGGTCTACCCGCCTCGGGTCGAGGGCGGTATGGGCGAGAGTAACTATATCCGTGACGAGCTGGAAAGTCTGGGGGCCATGAGTCACGCCGAGAAAATGGTCGCGACCGTTTTTGCCTCCGCAGCGATTCTCTGGGTGGCCCGTGGTTCGATTAGTAGCTGGATGCCCGCGCTGCAGCTTACCGATGCCGGGATTGCCATTGCCTGCGCGCTGGCGTTGTTTCTAATCCCGCTGGATTGGCGGGCGGGGCGCTTTGTGCTGCACTGGGAAGACCTTAAAGAGCTGCCCTGGGGCGTATTGATTCTGTTTGGCGGCGGTCTCAGCCTGGCCGCTGCGGTGAGTGATAGTGGCTTATCGCTCTGGTTTGGTGAACAGCTGGCCGGGCTTGGTGGCTGGTCGCTACCGCTGCTGACCTTGTCAGTGGTCGGTGTGGTCATACTACTCACGGAGCTCAGCAGTAATATGGCCACCACGGCGATTCTGTTGCCCCTGATTGCGGCCCTGGCGGTCGCTAATGGCTACCATCCGCTGCTACTGGCTGCACCGGCGACGGTAGCCGCCAGTTGCGCTTTTATGCTGCCGGTGGCGACGCCGCCAAACGCGATTGTTTTTGGTAGTGGTCGGTTGACCATACCGCAGATGTCAAAGGCGGGCATCTGGATCAACCTGACGGCCCTGGTGCTGGTGGCGCTGGTAGTGCAGTGGCGGGTGATTCAGGTGTTTGAGATTAATCCGGGTTGACCCGACAAGAGACTGAAATGGACTATTTTCCTATCTTCATGAACCTGCGCGATCAGCACTGTCTGGTCGTGGGCGGCGGCAGCGTTGCTCGGCGTAAGGCAGAAGCACTTGCTAAAAGCGGTGCACGTATTCGACTGGTGGCACCCCAGGTTAATGCCGATCTACTCGAGATGGCCGACGCTAATGGATTTGAGGTTCACCAGAGACCCTTTCAACCCGCCGATCTGGAGGGGGTGGTGCTCGCCATTGCCGCCACCGACGACGAGCAGACCAATCGTCAGGTCGCCCAGCTGGCGAATTCGCATAACCTGCCGATCAACGTCGTCGATCGAGCAGACCTTTCCAGTTTTATTACCCCAGCGGTTGTCGATCGTTCACCGGTGATAGTGGCAGTGAGTTCTGGCGGCAGGGCTCCGGTGTTAACACGTCTGTTAAAAGCCAGGCTTGAAACACTAATCCCCTCGGCCTGGGGACAACTGGCGGCGCTGGTGGCCCGGTACCGCGACCGAGTTAAAACAGCGCTACCGACGCTTTCGCAGCGCAATCGGTTCTGGTCTGACGCCTTGCAGGGGCCGGTCGCGGAACTCGCGCTAAATGGCCAGCTGGAGCAGGCCGAGTCGCTGCTCGAACAGATGGTTGACGGCGAGACCGGCGACGCACCGGGGGCAGTCTACCTGGTTGGGGCCGGGCCGGGCGATCCTGACCTGCTCACCTTCAGGGCTTTACGCCTGCTACAGCAGGCCGACCTGGTAGTTTACGACCGGCTGGTTTCTGCGCCGATTCTTGACCTTGTGCGCAAGGATGCAGAACGAATTTATGTGGGTAAGCAGCGCTCAGTTCATAGCGTGCCACAGACAAAAATCAACGAGTTGCTCGCCGAGCAGGCGCTCGCCGGCAAACGAGTGGTGCGATTAAAAGGTGGAGACCCCTTTATCTTCGGGCGCGGCGGCGAGGAGATCGCCACCCTGGCCGAGCAGGGTATTCCCTTTCAGGTGGTTCCCGGTATTACCGCCGCCAATGGCTGTGCGGCCTACGCCGGAATACCGCTGACTCACCGGGACCACACCCAGATGGCGGTATTTGTTACCGGTCATTTACAGGACGACACAGTCAATCTTGCCTGGCAGCCGCTGGCCGATCTTGATGCCACCCTGGTGATCTATATGGGATTGATGGGGTTACCCATTATCTGCCGGGAATTAATTGCCCACGGCAAGCCGGCAGATACTCCGATTGCACTGGTCGAGTCTGGCACACTAGCCGGGCAACGAGTGTTCTCGGGTACGCTGGCAACGCTGCCGGTTGAGATTGGTCAACATCAGGTGAAAGCACCGACGCTTATCATTGTTGGCGAGGTTGTTAACCTTCGAGAGCAGCTGAAGTGGTTTCACGCTGATGAGTCCACTTCTGCAGATTAATGAACCAACGGCGGTTCACCCCCTTTTTTTGAATTACTAGCCAACTGACGAGAGGCCGTTATGCAGCTTTCTTATTTCACCGCCGATGCGTTTACCAGCGAAATTTTTCAGGGTGCACAGATTGCCGTGCTGCCCCAGGCTAATGGATTGACGGCTGCGCAAATGCAGACGATTGCCGCGGAATTTAATCTTACCGAGACCGTATTTATCACCGCCGCTGACGATTCACAGGGGCTCCAGGCGCGGGCTTTTTCGCCTCGAGAAGAAGTACCGGTTATCGGGCATCCCCTGATTGCCGCGGCCCACGTAGCAGCGGCCAGTGGCGTGTTAACGCTGCAGGAGGGTGTTCATGATCTGCAGGTTCACTGCGACGACCGTAGCAGTGCACTGGCGATAACCGTGACTAACGGTCGACCGGTAAAAGCACAGTATGCGGTCACGGTTACGCCAAGGGTGGATCGGTTTGTGCCGACCCGCTCCGAGCTGGCAGCGATATTGAGTCTGTCGGTGGATGATCTGGAAGCACCGGATGACCTGCGGCCGCTACTGGTGGCCTGTCCCCGGCCTTACCTGGTGCTGGCACTGAAAAACCGCGATGCCGTGCGCCGTGCAAGGTTTGATTTTGGTGGCTGGAGTAACTCCTCTGCTCCTTCCATGCTGGCCCAGGAAATATTGCTGGTGGCGAAGGATGCAGAAGAGGCAGGCGCTAATTTTCATGCCCGACTCGTCAGTCCAGACATTGGCATCAATGAAGATCCGCCGGTGGGTGGTGCGGTGCCGGCGCTGGCGGCCTGGTTATGTGACCATGACCATATTCGCCGAGGCACCTATCCGTTTACGGTGGAACGGGGCAGTCGTGCCACTCGCCACAGTCTGCTCCACGTTGAGATGGACAATCAGGGTAAAGAGACCTTGCAACTGCGTATTGGAGGCCATGCCGTGCTGGTTAGCGAAGGACAGATAACCCTGCCGGACTGAGTCAGCCATCATCGAACCGATTCGTTATAGTCGGCCGGAGTTTGACAAGGGCCGATTGCAATCGCCCTTCTATGCCGATCATTACTTTGGCGCCACGGATGCAGCGGCTGAGTCTCGTCACCACTACCTGGTTGCTAATGATCTACCAACGCGTTTTGGTCACTGTCGCCATTTTGCGGTGGGGGAGTTGGGGTTTGGCACCGGGCTGAATTTTCTCCTCACCTGGCAGGCGTGGCGACAAAACGCGCCAGCCGACGCCACCCTCGATTACCTGGCAATCGAGAAACACCCGATTGCACCGGAGGTTCTGGCGCAGCTGCATCGTCAGTGGCCGCAATTTGCCTCCTTTAGCAACCTTCTTGTCAGGGACTATCCGGCCCCGCTACCGGGCTGTCATCGACTGACCCTGGACGATGGGCGAGTAAACCTGACACTCGTATGGGGTGACGCTGCCCAGCAGCTTGCCAATCTAAGCGGCCAGTTTGATGCCTGGTACCTGGACGGCTTTTCCCCCCGGACTAACCCGGCACTCTGGAGCGAAGAGGTGATCACCCAAGTTGCGCGGTTAACCCGGCAAGGTGGGACATTCTCCACCTTCAGCGTGGCCGGTGCGGTGCGGGAGCGCTTGCAGAAAGCCGGCTTTGACTGGCGAAAAATTCCGGGCTTCGGCAGCAAAAGTGAAATGCTGGCCGGGGAGTTAAACGACCCGCCCTCCGTTATTAGCCGTGCTCCCTGGTTTCAGTGGCCAGCGCCCGCAAACGGTCGCCGAGTCGCCGTGATCGGTGGCGGTATCGCCGGTGCCGCCACCGCTTATGCGCTGGCCCGAAAAGGGTTTCAGGTCACGTTGCTTGAACAGGGCGAGGGACTGGCTGTCGGTGCCAGTGGTAATGCGGCCGGCGTGATTAGCCCCTTTTTAACGGCTGATCACGGTCTGGCCAGCCGCTTCTCCAGCGCGGCCTTTGCTTATGCGCGAGCGAATATTAAAAACCTGCAGGAATTACGGCCTGAACAGTCCCCATGGTTCCATCCCGTCGGCGAGGTAAAGCTGGCGATTGATCCCCGCAGCCTGAGCCGTCAACAGCGGCTGATGGAGTCGGGCTGGTTTTCTGAGTCGCTGATCACCCCGGTAGATGCCCCGCAAGCGTCGACCCTGGCGGGTATAAAGATCGGTCATTCCGGGCTGTTTTCGGCCCAATCAGGGTGGGTCAACCCGGTCGCCTGGTGTGCCGCCCTGACCGAGGCCGCCGGTGACGCGCTAATCATCTGGACATCCACTCACGTCGCCGCGATTGGGCACCAGCGTGGGCGTTGGCAACTATTCGATAGCCATGAAAATCTAATCGACGAGGCCGATCAGCTGGTGTTGGCCAATGCAGCTGATGCAGCACGCCTGCTGCCCGCCGCCCGGTTACCTTTGCAGGCGATGCGTGGCCAATTGGCTGAGCTGTCTGCGACTGAACAGTCGAGTCAGCTGCGCCGGGTGGTGAGTTTTGGTCACTACCTGTTACCGGCGGTGGCCGGCAGGCATCTACTCGGCGCGAGCTACCAGCAGAGCGACCGGGCAGAGGTTGATGCGGATCAGCATCGACAGATGATCGAAGCCGTCTCCAGCGCCTTGCCGGGACTGGTTGATCAGGCAATCGGTGCTGATCCAGCAGGCCGGGTGGCCTGGCGGGCAGTGACCCCGGATCGGTTGCCACTGGTTGGGCCGGTGTCCGATGCGTTGCATTGTCAGTCGCTTTATCAACGGCTGAATTTGGGCCAACCGGCGGGTCAGTATCCGCCAGCGGAGCCCCTGCCCAATCTTTACCTGAATGTGGGTCACGGTTCGCGCGGACTGGTAACCGCCAGTTTGTCTGCGGAGTTGATTGCCGCTGGGCTGGCGGGTGAGGTTGCCCCCATTGAGTGCGACCTGGTGGAGGCGTTGCACCCCGACCGGTTTGTCATTCGTCAAGTGCGCAGGCAGCCCTGAATTCGTCTGTTAAAGTGATACAGACACGAACGTTATTGAGCCAGATCAGTCTTATGGCACAACCCCGCCTGCGAGTGCGGGGCTTTCGTTATGCTGTAGGAGTAACGTCAATTAACCCGCAAGGAGGCAATAAATGTCGCGTAGATTAGAACTGAAAGACCTGATGGATATCGACGGTGTCATCGGTGCGGTGCGCTGGAAAGAAGCCGTTAGTGGCCGCGCGGTGGCCGCCAAACCGATCGTTGTAGAGTTTTATGGTTTCGAGAGCGAAGAGGCGGCGCGACGCAGTATGCTGGCAGTGGATGCGATCGGCCTCGGGGTTAAAGGCACCGCGCAGCTCAGTTACGAATACCGTCCTGATTTTCGTGAGTTAGCCAGTCCCGTTGATTCCTTCTACGTTCACGGCTACAAGCGTAGCGTGTTGGCCACCCTGAATAAGGTCATGGTGCTGCTGGACAATGAGGTGAAAATTGATATCCAGGCCCTGCCGTTGCAGTTGGTTTTGGTCGATAATCGCGAGTGATTTCAAAATGCAGCGAGTTGATAGCCATTAACCGCTGCGATCCTGATTAAATAAAAACGAGGAGCCAGGATGACTGCCGTGACCCATGCAGAGATTATCGAACGGGCCGAATTAATCGGCCAGAAAGCGCTTACCGAAGTGGCGGAGGCTGAGCGTAACGGCTGTTTTTCCGACGACTTACGAGCCGCCGTGCACGCGGCAGAAATCCATAAATTGCTGCGCCCAAAACGTTACGGTGGGTTTGGCATGGGTGCGCGTACCTTTTCAGAAATGGTGCGTGTCGTGGCCCAGTACAACGCCTCTGCTGCGTGGCTGGTCTACTTCACGGCGCTGCATGAGCAGTGGGTCGCTTTTCTGCCACCAGAAGGGCGACAGGAAATTTATGATAGCGATGGGTTTACCGCCGATATTTTTTTCCCGATCGGGAAAGTTGAGTATGTCGAAGGGGGCGTCAAACTCTCTGGTGAATGGTTATACGGCAGCGGTGTTGGATGGGATGAGTGGATAGGCCTCGGTGCCTTCGTCGAAGTTCCGGGTTTTGATCAACGCCAGCCCTGCCTGGTCACGGTCAACACCTCCGAAGTTGAGATTACCCGCGAATGGGCGCCTTTTGGCCTGCGCGGTACCGGTAGTTATCCGGTAAAAGCCGACGGAGTTTTTGTTCCCTGGCGGCGGGTATTGCCGCTGGCCCACGTCAAAGCAACCGGCGAGCCGACCGGCGGTGAATTTGACCCGGAAGAACCCATCTATCGCGCGCCCTTTATGCCGTTCTTCACGTTGGGGTTTACCGCCATCGCCGTCGGTGTCACTCAGACCGTGGTTAAGAGTCTGCGTCAGCGCATCCACGACCGCGAACGGGTGCTATACGGAATGAAAGAGTGGGAGTCCCCGGTTGCCCAGCGCAATCTGGCGGAAATCATGGTTCAGCTCGACACCATCGAGGCCCTGAACGAGCGCTACATCCGTCAGATAGAAGAATGGACAGAGGCGGGTACGCCGGTCGTGCCGGATGAAGACAGCAATCGCATGAACGCGTGGCGTTCCTCCATCTGCAAAACAGCGTCGGACATCGCATTTCGGTCGCTGGAGTTACTGGGCGGTACGGCGGCTAATGTCGGTGATCCGCTGGAAATTGCCGCCCGAGACCTGTTCATGATCCTGATTCACGTTGGCCAGATTTATGAAGACAATATGCTGGCTTATGGTCGAACCCAGTATGGGTTAAGCGGCCACCCACTGCTGTAACGCTGTGGCGAGATTCCCGCCACCGGGTCAGGTGGCGGGTTCAACTTCCTGCCAGCTCGTGGATGTCGCCCGTTGCCAGTCGCGTTGCCAGTTGTCCGGGGCCTGATTATCGACCAACAGGCAGCCTTCCGTAATCGGTGGAAAGAGTTCTGCGTAATTACTGATCTCGGTGCCAGCAACACGGCAGTTGATGTGCCGCGGGTGTAACTGCTCCAGGTCCGTCAGCCCGGCGGCCGCGATTAACTCTTTCAAATTATCGATGACTGCCGCGTGGTACCGAGCAACACGGGTCGATTTATGGTCCACATCCAGTGCTTTGTAACGGGTCGGGTTCTGGGTGGCAATGCCGGTCGGGCAGGTGCCCTCATTGCACAGGCGCGACTGAATGCAACCCAGGGCAAACATCATTGATCGCGCCGCGCTAACGGCGTCTGCGCCCAGTGCCAGCAGCCTCATCAGGTGGAAGGCGGATATCACCTTGCCGGAGGCAATCACCCGAATTTTCTTGCGTAATCCGGTGCCGATCAGGGCGTTGTGCACGAAAATCAGGCCGTCACGCAGGGGTGTTCCCACGGAATTCGTCAATTCAATCGGCGCCGCTCCCGATCCGCCTTCGCCCCCGTCTACGGCAATGAAATCCGGCGTGATGCCGGTTTCGAGCATCGCTTTGCAGATGGCCAGGAATTCAACACGACTACCAATACAGAGTTTAAACCCAACCGGTTTTCCACCGGATAGTTCCCGCAACTGGGCGACAAATTCGAGTAGTCCGACGGGGGTGGAAAAGGCGCTGTGGGCAGCCGGTGAAACAATGTCCTTGCCCATGGGAACGTGGCGAATATCGGCGATCTCCTGGGTTAGTTTTACGGCCGGCAGTATGCCGCCATGACCCGGTTTCGCGCCTTGAGAGAGTTTGATTTCAATCATTTTGACGGTCGGCTGGGTCGCCTGTTCTGTAAACAGCGCCGGGTCAAACTCACCGTTGGCATTGCGGCAACCAAAATAACCGGTACCGATCTGCCAGATCAGATCGCCACCGTGTTGCAGGTGGTAGGGGCTGATACCCCCTTCGCCAGTATTGTGTGCAAATCCGCCGGATTTCGCCCCTTTATTGAGGGCAAGGATCGCGGTCTCGCTGAGCGCGCCAAAACTCATGGCGGATATATTCAGCGGCGAGGCGTCATAAGGTTGAGTGCAATCGGCGCCGCCAAAGCGAACCCTGGGATCGCTATCCTGAATCGGTAGAGGTGCCAGCGAATGATTAACCCACTCGTAGCCTTCCTGGTAGACATCAAACAGCGTACCAAACGGGCGGGTATCCATTTCTCCTTTGGCGCGTTGGTAAACCAGCGCCCGGTATTCACGATTGATCGGCTGGCCGTTGGTATCCGATTCGACAAAATACTGCTGTATTTGTGGCCGGATAAACTCGAACAGATAACGTAGATGGCCGATCACCGGATAGATTCGCAACATGGTGTGGTTTTTCTGCCAGATGTCGTGGATCCCCAGAAAAATTACTGGGATCACGACCGCAAATAGCCAGTAACCGGGTGACCAGAGCAGACCAATCACCAGCGCTAACAACAACAGAAGCACGGCGAAGGATGCAAACAATCTGCGTAGATTCATTCTCAATCTGCCTTAAATGAGTATGAGTAGGGGTGAATCTAGAATACGTCAGTTGAGTGTTATGCCACCACCGTAGAACGCGGGGTGGAGCAGCGTGGTTGCAGGGTGGCTAACCCGGGTGGCTCGGGGTCTTCACGAAGGAGGCCTGACGATATCAATTGACGTGGAAAAATCCATCCGTCGCGATCTTTCCAGGCTTCGCCTCAGACGGCAGAGTAGCGGGACGGTTTGCCACCGATCGTGGCTGCTTTGTCGGGTCGACTACCGAAGCAGCAGAGTCGGCGATTTGGACGCGCGTAACAGGTCCGATGTTTTGCTACCAAACAGGGCGCTGCGCAGCGGCGAATGGTGATAAGCACCCATGACCAGTATGTCGATCTGTCGGTCGCTAACCGCCTGGGCGATCACGCTCTCGGCATCGCCGGGCACTAGCTCACTGGTTGCGTTGAATCCGGCCGAGGTGAGTCGGTCAACCGCCCATTCCAGCTGCCTGGGTGCGTCGGCTTTCGGTTTGCCAGACATCAGGATATGAATGGGCAATCCCGCGAACAGGGGGCTGGTTGCAATTCTTTCAATCCCCCGCCTCGTAGTGATCCCGCCATCAAAGGCGATTAATACCCGTTCCGGTACCTTGAAACTATCGGTGGTGGTCAAGATGGGCCGGTGCAGGGCGCGGACTACCCGTTCCACGTTACGGCCCAGATCGCGTTGGGTAGATTGTGCGGATTTTCCGCGGCGACCAATCACGAACAGGCGCACACCTTCCTGTTGTTCAACCAGGGTCTCTTCGAGCTCGCCAAGGCGCTGTCGCACGTCGACGGATGGCGCGCCGGCGGTAACCGCTTGTTGACGCAGCTCGTTCAGAAATAACCGACCCTGCTCACGAGCTGCTTTGCTACGGGTTTCATCTTCGTCGGAGAGTTGCGAGAGCAGGTTCTCCTGGGCATTGGGGCCGAGGGCGCCGCTGTGGTCATCGCTGCTGCTGATCTCCGGGTGGCGATCGATGATGTGTAACAACTCCAGCGGAGCATTGATGCGTTTGGCCGCCCAGGCCGCGTAGTCAGTGACGTAGCGGGCAAATTCTGATTGATCAACGCAGGCGACTATTTTCTGTTCGTTAGTCATGATTAGTCTCCGACTCAGTGGCCCATCAACTGTTCTACCGCGTCCGGTTTGTCGTGAACGGCAAACCGGTCGACCATGGTTGCACTGGCTTCGTTGAGGCCAATGACCTCCACCTCGGTACCTTCACGACGGAATTTGACCACCGCCTTATCGAGCACGCTGACGGCAGTGATGTCCCAGAAATGAGCGCGGCTCACGTCAATTCGGACCTTCTCAATGACCTCTCTGAAATCAAAAGCGGCGATAAAAGCTTCCGCCGAGGCAAAAAACACCTGACCCGTCACCCGGTAGGTGCGCACCCGGCCTTCATCCTCGGCCATGGAGCCAATGTGCAGGATTCTGCCCACCTTGCTGGCAAAAAAGACACCGGAAAGCAGCACCCCGATGAGCACCCCTTTGGCGAGATCGTGGGTGGAGACGGTTACCACCACAGTCGCGAGCATGACCACGCTGGAACTTTTCGGGTGCTCGCGAAGATTGCGAATCGACTCCCAGTTAAAGGTGCCGATGGAGACCATAATCATCACCGCCACCAGCGCCGCCATCGGGATTTGCGCGACCCAGTCGCCGATAAACACAATCAAAATTAACAGGAAAATCCCCGCTGCCAGGGCGGACAGGCGACCACGCCCCCCCGATTTAACATTAATGACTGATTGACCAATCATGGCGCAACCGGCCATGCCGCCGAGAAAACCGGCAGTGATGTTAGCCACGCCCTGACCCACACACTCGCGGTTTTTATTGCTGGAGGTGTCGGTTAATTCATCAACGATCGATGCGGTCATCATCGATTCCAGCAGACCGACCACCGCCAGGGTGGCGGACACCGGCAGGATGATCCAGAGGGTTTCTAAATTGAAGGGCACATCCGGTAGCAGAAAGATGGGCAGGCTATCGGGTAGTTCGCCCATGTCACCAACGGTGCGAATATCCAGTCCCATGCTAATGGCCACTGCCGAGAGCACCAGGATCGCCACCAGCGGCGAAGGCACCGCCCGGGTGATGTAGGGAAACAGATAGATAATGCCGAGCCCGGCAGCCACCATGGCATAGACCACCCAGGTGACGTTGGTCAGTTCCGGTAGTTGCGCCATAAAGATAAGAATAGCCAGCGCGTTGACGAACCCGGTAACGACCGAGCGCGACACGAACCGCATCAGTGTCCCAAGCTGTAACCAGCCTGCCAGAATCTGTAACAGGCCGGTGAGCACGGTGGCGGCGAGCAGGTATTGCAGGCCGTGGTCCTTGACCAGCGTCACCATCACCAGCGCCATGGCGCCGGTTGCGGCGGAGATCATGCCTGGCCGGCCACCGGCAAAGGCAATGACGGTGGCAATACAGAAGGAGGCATAGAGCCCTACCTTGGGGTCAACACCGGCAATGATCGAAAACGCGATTGCCTCGGGGATTAATGCGAGCGCCACCACCAGGCCGGCCAGCAGGTCGTTGCGGACATTGGCGAGCCAGTCCTGACGTAGAGATTTCATTCTAAATTCGGTTCCAGTGTTGGTAGGTTGTGCAAAGGGTCTGCCGATCAGCGAACCAGAAATTCTGTCGGCCTGCGTGAACGTCGCCATCAATTAAATTGACCGAGCAGGGCTGGTAGCGAGAAAGGTGCGCTGCCTGGAAGACAATCAGGCATAAAACAGCCTAACGGTTCTGAGCGGGTTTCCTTGAGCCGAGCCAGTGCTCGATAGACTCGGAAACAGGCACGGAGGCGGCCTGCTGTAACGGCGTTCAGCGGAGCAATCGGCATCGCTGAGGCGGCGAATTTTAGGCGATTGGCGGCCAGTCAGCAATGGCGTTGGGTTGATGGCGGTGGAGGCTGGCTTTCTGCTGGCAATGGCCTTAACCTGCTGCGCCTGATTCAGACAGCGATTGATTCCCGTAACGGAGCCCATGGATGCCCTATACCGCTGACCTTGAGGCCTATTTTTCTCGCATTGGCGACCAGGGTTCACGGCAACCTACGTTAACGACCCTGAACCGTCTGATCGCTGCCCATGTGCGCGCCATTCCGTTCGAGAATCTCTCCATCCTGTTGGGCCAGCCGATCTCCATGGAGCTGGATCAGATCGAGGCGAAACTGGTCCACGGCGGGCGAGGGGGCTACTGTTTTGAGCAGAACACGCTTTTTCAACAGGTTCTGCAGGGGCTGGGATATAGCGTCCTGCCAATCAGCGCTCGGGTCCGACTGCAGCGGCCACGCTCCTTCATGCCGGCACGGACTCATCTGTTCCTGCGGGTAGAAATTGATCAGCAGTCCTGGCTGGTCGATGTCGGTGTGGGCGCATTGTCACCCACCGCTGCGCTGCGACTGGAGCTGGATACCCCGCAGCCAACTCCCCACGAAACACGCCGAATTGTCTCGACCGGCGACTGGCAGGGCTTTGGGCAGCGAGCGCCCGATGCGGCGCTGTTTCATCAGGTGCAACTAAACGGGCAATGGGAAGACGTGTGTGAATTTACCCTGGAGCCGATGCACCCGATTGATCGAGAACTCGGTAACTGGTTTACCAGCACCCACCCCGATTCCCATTTCCGTAATCGTCTGGTGGTTGCGCTAGCCACCGAAACCGGGCGCAAAACATTGCTGAACAGCGAGTTCAAGTATCGCGATGCCGATGGCCAGGCCCAATCACGACAACTGGAAACCGATCAGGAAATACTGGCGCTGCTGGCGTCGGAGTTTGGTCTTGAATTCCCGCCAGGAACCCGATTCGACTGGCAGGCGAATCCAGCCTGAGGCACCATAAATGGTTAACCCGCCGAGACAATGAGTAAGCCAATATTATGAGTCAATCAATCCTAAGTGAAGGTCGAGACGGCATTCAGGTAATCACCCTGAACCGTCCGGAAAAGAAAAACGCCTTTACCCAGGCGATGTACACCCGGATTCGGGAGGAGATGATTGCGGCCGCGGATAACCCGAAAGTGCGGGTGGTGCTGTTGCGCGGTGCTGGTGGGGTGTTTAGCGCCGGTAACGACATGCACGATTTCTCCGCCCAGCCGGTAGACGGTGCACCGGTATCTGACTCACCGGCTACCCAGCTAATGAAGGTCTGGGTTGCGATGGAAAAACCGGTTGTCGCCGCCGTGGCCGGAGTGGCCGTGGGCATTGGCTCCACCTGCCTGCCACATTGCGACGCGGTTATTGCCGGTAGTTCGACGGTTTTTCGGCTGCCGTTTACCAGTCTTGGTCTGGTGCCGGAATTCGGTAGCACCCTGACCTTGCTAAGCGCAGCCGGTAAGGTGAAGGCGAGTCATTTTCTGCTCACCGGTGAGCCTTTTGATGCCGAGGTGGCCTACGAGCTCGGCATGGTCAGCCAGATTTGTGACGATGACCAGGTAGATAAAAGAGCCATGCAACTCTGTATAAAATTAGCAGCCCTGTCGCCGACGGCGGTGCGGGCCACCAAACGGCTGCTCAACAGCGGGGCTGACCAGCAGCAGACGCTCCAGGTCATCGATGACGAAATGGTGCTGTTTCGGCAGGGTCGGGAGTCAGCAGAACACCGGGAAGCGGTCGCCGCGTTTATCGAGAAACGCCCGGCAGATTTCTCACAATTTGAATGATCAGGAAATCATCGGGAATTAATCAGGGAGCAGGCAGTGACTAAAACCTCAAAACCGGTCGAGATGAGCGACGGAGACTCTTTCTGGATCGGCGCAGGCGGCGATGTCTGGGCGCGGACCATGGACGTCTCGGAGCGCAACTTCGCAACCATGTCCCAGGCATTAATGGCCGCCGCAGCACCACAGCCCGGCGAACGAGTGCTGGACGTCGGTTGTGGCGGTGGCGTCACTAGCCGAGTGCTTGCCCAGCAGGTCCTGCCGGAAGGTGACGTGGTGGGTATGGACATATCGCCAACCCTGCTTGAGTCGGCGCAGCAGCACCACGGCGAGGTGGATAACCTGAGTTTCAAGTTGGCGGATGTGGGCGCCGAAGCGCTGCCAGACGAACATTTCGATCTGATCTATTCCCGCTTTGGGGTGATGTTTTTTAACCAGCCACCGGCGGCATTTGCCAACCTGCGACAGTCATTAAAGCCGGGTGGCCGAATGGTGTTCATGTGCTGGCGCGGCATTAAAGACAATCCCTGGATTTACCAGACAACCGCTGCTGCGGTGGCTCAACTACCCGAAGAACATCGTCCTCCCGCACCGGCCGACCCGTTTGCCCCGGGCCCGTTTGCCATGGCCGACCCTGATCACGCCCGCGCGCTCATCACCGCCGGTGGGTTTAGCGACGTAACAATCGAACCGCTGGACGACGTGATGCGCATGACCGACGAGCAGACCGCCATGACTTATCTGCTGGACCTGGGTCCGGTCGGTAAGGCGTTGCAACAGGTCTCCGCGGATCAGGCTAGTTCGGCGAGAGAGGCCATGAGGGAAGTGTTACGTAGCTATGCCACGCCGGGTGAACTCAACGTGCCGAGTGCTACCTGGATAGTGACTGCACGGCGGTAGCGGCAGGCCACGCCGGTTCGTTCAAATCATTCTGTCTGCCGGTCGGCTTCCCATAATCGATACCGTTGGTAGATGTAACCGGCGATGATCAGGTCGTAAACAAAGCAAAACGCCGCGTAACCCGGCGGCACGTCGGTCCAGGGAAAAGGCAGGCCAGCACCGGTAACAAAAATTTCGTGAAGCAGATCCCAAAACGCATGGGCAACGTAACCCACCGCCAGTATCCAGGCGGTTGAAAACTGGGCCCACAGCGCAAAAACAGTGAACAGCAAAACCCCGGCGATTTCCGCATACAGCGCATCAAGATCGCCGTAGTGGTAGACAAAACCGATGTAGATCATTGCGATTGGGATGAGCGTGAGCGAATAAAAGGCTCTTTCATGCCGAGGCCGCAAGAAACGCCGGGTTGGCACGATGGTCAGCGGAATCGATACGATTATTCCAATCACTGCACCTATCAGTATGCTGGTCATTCGCTAATGCCCTCTGAGGCGAAATGGGAAAGCGGCTGTCTTTTGATGGTCGGTTTCAGGCCAACGCCGAACGCGATTCCAATCCCTGGTCTGTCACGAATGGCACTAAGTTAAGAGTTTTTGTCATGCGTTCACAGCGCGTCAGGTCATGACCGAAGTGATTGGTTAAATGTTGTGTATCAGCGTGACCTTATAGAACCCCCGTTCGTCCTGAGCTTGTCGAAGGACGCCCTTCGACAAGCTCAGGACGAACGGGGGAGGCTTGCTGGATCAAAAAACCGACTCCATAGGGCCAAACTTAAAACCATTCTGGTCAGTCGTTCTGTTTTTTCTTTTCTTTTTTCTGTTTGTTATTCCCTTTGCGAACTTAATTTTTGAACGTTAGTTCGCGTCTTTTCCCAGCTCTGCCAGCCGCTTGCGGTTTTTTCGATCCTGTTCAAACCGTTCGGTGATGTCCCTGGCCATCGATAGCGCCCCGAGAGCCTCATCCGCTGCGTCGAGAAGAATAGAAAAGCTCAGCTCCACGTATATCGTCGATCCATCGGACCGGACCGTTTTGGTCGGCAGAGACTGCCCCACGTATTTAGTTAATCGATCTGCAATCGCACGGTCGAACCCCTGCCAATGCGCCTGGCGAAAAGGTTCTGGAATGATGATGTCCAGGCTTGCGCCAAGCGCATCCTCTTTAGAAAAACCAAAAATCCGTTCGGCCGCGGTGTTCCATACGCCAATAATTCCCTTCAGATCCGCAAAAATTACGGCATCCGGGCACTGTTCGATGATCGCTTCATTCATTTCAGGGAGGTTGTCCATAATCCTCTCGATGATTACTGGTGGCCTGGCAGTGTTCGCACCCGCACAAATAGCCTAATTAAGCCGCTGCGCGAAGCTCGGTCAGGGCGGATGCAATCACGCGAATCGATGATCGGGTTAACAGCCAAACGAGACCGAGTGCCACCAGAATGTCGGGCCAGCCTGAACCGGTGAGCCAAACCGCCCCCGCCGCGATAAAAACGGACAGATTGGAGGCGATATCATTACGAGAGCACTTCCAGACCGGACTCATGTTCACGTCTTCCTGGCGATGCTGCTAAAGCAGATAAAGACAGACCGAATTGGCTAGAAGGCCCAACAGGCTGAAGGCACCCATCACCTCAAAAATAGGCGTGGTGGGCACCCAGATTCGGTAGACAAGCTGCCCAACCACCACACACGCGGCTAATAGAATCAAACCACCCTTGAACAGCGCAACCTTAGCCTTACCCGCGGTGCCCCAGGCCACCGCGTAAAAGCTGATGCCATAGGTCAACGCATCCCCAAGGTTATCAAGGCTATCCGCGAGCAGGGCGGTTGAGCTGCCTTAAATCGAAGCCAGTGCGACCACCAGAAACATCACCGCATTAATGCCCAGCACAATTTTTAGCGTCCCCCGCTGCCGGTCTTGTAGGGCTTCAATTGCTGGACTGTTATCGCAACAACCACTCATTAAATGAACCTCAGTGGTGGTTTATCAGGAGGTTAAAGGGCACAGCTCTCTGGTGCTTCGGGCCAGCGGCAAAAATGTGCGAATTTCAGCCACTATGTCGGACCACCGTGCCTGGTAATACGGATTTTCCCACAGGACGGGGTTAGGAAGGCAAATTGAGCTGGTTACATCGTCTTCCACTCGGTGGCCGATTCGAATGCAGAAGCGGCGCGATAAATCGTGCTCTCTTCAAAATGCCGGCCCACCAGCATCATTCCAATGGGTAGACCGTCGGCCATGCCGCAGGGCAAGGAGATTGCCGGATGATGAGTGTAGTTAAACGCCTGGGTATTCCCTAAAGGGGCGAAAGAGGCGTAAAGACTCTCCTTTATGCTGGCATCAGCGGCAGGTAATGGCAGCGGAAGTTTTGGTGTGGTGGGCATCAGCAGCAGGTCAACGTCGTTGAGAGCATTGTCATAGGCGCCACGCAGGGTGCTAACGGCGTTGGCGCCTTTGGCATAGAGGCTATAACCTGCCTGACTCTCCATTTGCTGGGCGAGCAACATCAGTATTACGGCGGAGACTGGCAGTTCGTCGGCACGATCACGCCAGCGTCGGTGAGTAGCGAGAAAGTCTGGTGCCATCAGATCACGGCGACCGCTGCCATAGCCGTCCGTGCTGAACATGGTCTCGACCATGGATTGCACCAGCAGAAAGGTGAGGGCGCCCGCGCTTTTATGCGCGGCGATTGAGATATCCGTTACCTCTGCGCCGAGCTCCCTAAACCGCTCAGCCGCCAGACGAACTTTCTGGTTCACCACAGGGTCGCCATCCGGATGCGAGAAGCCCTCTTCAAGCACTCCAATGCGTAAACCATTGATATCGCTACCGAGGGCCACGGTATAGCGCTCCACTGCAACTGTCTCTTATACACATCTCCGAGCCCAC
>CAJXVN010000005.1 GCA_913060775.1 uncultured Gammaproteobacteria bacterium
ATCGCCCACGATTCGCAGATTCCCAAAACCGGTGATTTTGTCACCACCTACATGGGAGAGGACGGAGTCATTGGCGTCCGCGATAAAGGCGGTCAGGTACGGGTGTTTCTCAACTCCTGCCCCCATCGAGGCAACAAGGTTTGCTACGCAGACAGCGGTAATTCCAAAAATTTCACCTGCAACTATCACGGCTGGGCGTTTGGCATGGATGGCTCCTTGCTAGGCATCCACAACGAGCACATTTACGAAGGCGATATCAACAAAGCCGACTGGGGCCTGCGGGAAGCACGAGTTTCAACCTATAAGGGTCTGGTGTTTGCCAATTTCGATGTTGAAGCCCCGGAGCTAGACGACTGGCTGGGTGATTATCGCTGGTACCTGGACATGCTCCTCGATAACGAAGAGGGCGGCATTGAATTTTTACCCGGCACGATTAAATCCTACGTCAACGCCAACTGGAAATTCGGCGTCGAAAATTTCATCGGCGACTCCCTCCACGCAATGTGGACCCATGACTCCGGCGCCAAAGCAATGATGGGCGGGGAACCCTTCCCACCGGCGGACCAGACCGGCAGTTACCACGGCTCAGCCAACGGCCACGGTTGGGAGTTTGGCACGGATGGTATCTCCGATATCGCCATCCTCGGACAGCCGGAAGTTATTGAATACTACGAATCGATACGACCGAAAATGCGTGAACGACTCGGGGAGATGCGCGCCAAAATTTTCGGCTCGCTGGCCTCCGCCGCCATGTTTCCGAACATCTCGTTTCTGCCCGGTCTTGGGACCTTCCGGGTCTGGCTACCACGCGGACCCCGCAAGATGGAACTGCGCATCTGGACCATCGTCAACAAAAACATGCCGGACCATATCAAGCAGCTGATTAACAAAGGCACCATGCTCACCTTCAGCCCCGGCGGCACCCTGGAAATGGACGACGGCGAAAACTGGGAAGGCAATACCCAGACAAACAAGGGCGTTATCACCCGTCAGGGCAAACTCCATTACGGCTGCGGCAACGCCAGCCGTATCGACCACCCGGAAATACCCGGCATTGTCCATCACGGCCAGTATAACGATGCTAACCAGCTGGCGTTTTACCAGCGCTGGGCCGACCTGATGAACGCCGACAGCTGGGAGGATGTTCCCCAGCGCCACGAACCTCGTTTCGCCGGCAAACCGACTCGCTAGGGAGAATCAACCATGGGCGCCACCGCACAAAAAATCACCAAAAAACCCAATCCAGCCAAACCGAGTCTGGAACTCATCAACGACGTTCAACAGTTCCTCTACCGCGAAGCCCGACTGCAGGATGCTCAGGCCTACCGAGACTGGCTAACCATGCTTACCGACGATATCCACTACTGGATGCCGACCCGGGAACAACGCTACCGGTCCAACCCTATGGAGCCGGACATTACCCACGCGGCCCATTACAACGACAACTACGCCGACCTGGAAACCCGTATCCGCCGCACCGAGACCGGCACCTGCTGGTCAGAGGACCCGGCGACCCGCAGCGCCCACGTCGTCACCAACATTGAAGTGGAACTCACCGATTCGCCGAATGAATATCGGGTTTATTCGCTAATCGCGGTCTATCGCAACATGAACGAGGACGAGGAGCACACGCTCTACGGCCATCGCGAGGACATTCTGCGTAACGTCAATGGAGAATTAAAACTGGCCAGGCGAAAAATCATTATCGACCAGAATATTTTCCTGAGTAAAAGCCTGAACGTTTACCTCTAAACTCTGACACACGGGTGTTAATGACACCCCTGTAGGACCACCAAAATGATGGATTACTTACGTTATTACCTCTGTTCGCTTACCGTCATAGTAGCCATCATTGGCTTCATGCTCGGTGGACAGTGGATGTGGCTGGGCCTGGGAACCTTTCCCGTGCTGATGGCACTTGACCTCTTACTAGGTAAAGATTTTGCACCGCGCAAGATCAACCACCCGCTGATCGCGGACATACCGCTTTACCTGCATGTCGCGTTAATGGTCGCGCTCTATGCCACCTTTGCGTGGCGTGTAGACCAGGGTATCGGCACCAGCGGTGGTAATGCTGCGCTCGCACTGACCGGCGCATTTTTTACAATGTTGTGGCTGAACATGGTGCCAACGGTACCCGTGGTCCACGAACTGATGCACCGTCATGGACAAATTCCGCGTTTTTTTGCCAAGTTCGGCTCAGCATTTTTTGCCGACATGAACCGCGACGTTGCTCATTTAATGACCCATCACATTCACTTTGACACCCTCAAGGACAGCGACACCGGGGTTCGTGGTGAAAATGTTTACCGGTTCATGTGGCGAGCCACCAAAGGCAGTTATCTTGATGCATGGGAAACCGAGAATCGGCGCCTGGCCGCCCGCGGCAAAAGTGCCTGGTCATTGCAGAGCATGATTCTCTGGGCGGCACTCACCGTGGCATTGATATTCCTCGCCATCACACTCTATGCCGGGATTACCGCCGGACTGGTGGCATTGGCATCCATCATAGCCTCCAAATTCATGCTCGAAGCACTGAATTTTCTCCAGCATTACGGCCTGGTTCGCCCCGAAGGCGTGCCCATGGGCAAACAGCACACCTGGAATCACCTTTCTACCGTCTCCAGAATTATTGGCTACGAAATCACTACCCACATTGATCACCACAAAAACGGTGACCTGCGCTTTGATCAGCTAATACCCCACCGAGACGCGCCGCAAATGCCCAGTGTTTTTCTCTGCGCGGTCATGGTGTTATTTCCACCAATCTGGAACCGTTATGCGCAACAACGGCTTCAGGAATGGGATGAAACCTTTGCATCCCCAGAAGAGCGTGAACTTGCCCGAGCCGCTAATCGCCGAGCCGGCTGGCCTGACTGGCTCGCAGAGTCTACCGAGTCGGTAGCTGCGTAAAATCCACGAAGCCCGGCGCGACAGAGTTCTCTAAATACTACTTTCGCGACAGGCCATGCGGGCTTTGCTACCAGCACCCAGCGATGTAACAATGCGGGTTGATCAAAGCTAAAGGAAAATCCGATGAAACCAGTTGACGAACTAGTCCTTGAGGACGGCGCTTACCAGCACCGCACCATGTTCTGGAACGAAGATATTTACGAAGCAGAACTGGAACATATTTTCTCCCGCGCCTGGCTGTTTTTAACGCACGAGTCACTAATCCCGGAAGCTGGCGATTACAACACCACCCGCATGGGTGAAGATAAAGTCATCGTCATCCGCCAGCAGGACGGTTCGATCAGAGCATTCATCAACTCCTGTCGCCATCGTGGTAACACGGTTTGCCATGCCGATGCTGGCAACACCCGTCAGTTCACCTGCAGTTATCACGGCTGGTCTTATGGCAGCAACGGCGAATTGATTGGCGTGCCGCTAGAACAAGACGCTTATTTCAACCAGATCGACAAATCAAAATTTGGCCTTCAGGAAATTGCCCAGGTGGCATCTTACAAAGGCATGGTTTTTGGTACCTTCGACGCAAGCGCGCCCGACCTGGAGACTTACCTGGGTGATATGCGCTGGTATATGGACTCATTTCTGGATGTGCCGGGCGGTATCGAGCTGATCGGCCCGCCGATGAAGTCGATTCTAAACTGCAACTGGAAGACCCCGGCGGAGAACTTTGGCGGAGACGATTACCATTTTGGCTGGACCCATGCGGCCGGAGTAGCGGTAATGGGTGGCCCACTGGAAATGCTTGCCGGAAATACCGGGGTACCCAATGAAGTTGGTTTTCAGGTCGGCTCCAGTTATGGCCACATTTTTGGCTTTATTGAGGGTGGCGCGGCAGCGCTACAGCCGTTCCCTGAATGGCGGGAAATGTACGATAACTGGCTCAACAGCCGCCTTCCAGGTCAGGAAGAAAAATTTGGGCCTCTGCAGGCACGGTTTTATAAGGGCCACTGGAACGCAAACATTTTCCCTAACTGCAGTTTTTTATACGGCACCAACACTTTCAAGGTATGGCAACCCAGAGGCCCTCGGGCAATCGAGGTCTATACCTGGACGCTAGTAGAAAAAGAGATGCCGGCCGAGCTCAAGCAGATGATGCACCGCAGTAACGCGGCCACCTTTGGCACCGCCGGCATGCTGGAAAGCGACGACGGCGAAAACTTTGAGGAGTGCACCCAAACCAATCGCGGGTTTAATACGCGTCAGGGATATTGTCATGCAGGCATGGGGCAGCAGAATGAGGGGCCCCACCCCGATATGCCCGGCGTCATCAGCGATAACCTCATGGCCGAAACCGGCCTGCGTAATTTTTATCGAACCTGGGCGCGCATGGTCAACGGTGACGACTGGACCCAGATAGGGGCACCGGCCACCGCGCCGCTAAAAAAATTGAGGGCGGTTTGATGGCCGATCAAACCCAACCATCAACCGGTTCGACTCAGGCTGGTCAACCCGTCGATCAGCAAACCCATTTTGAAATTGAACGATTTATGGTCCGCGAGGCACGCCTGCTTGACCAGGATCGTCTGCACGAATGGCTTGAACTGTTGGCGCCAGACATTCGCTATCAGCTGCCGGTACAGGAAGTTCGCTACCGCAAGGACACCCAGCCGATTGGTTCCGCCACTGGCACCTACATCTTCGATGATGATTACAAACTGCTGGAGATGCGCGTCAACCGCATGGACACAAACCTGGTCTGGTTTGAAGATCCCAAAACCAGTAGCCGACGACTGATTACCAACATCGATGCCGAATGGAGTGAACAGGCGGGCGAAATCGACGCCTATTCCACCTTTTTAACTTACCGTAATCGGCGCCAAAGCGACGAAACCTGGCTAGTAGGCGCTCGTGAAGACCGGCTACGTAAGACCGATCAGGGCTGGCGGCTAGTTAACCGGGTGATACTGCTGGATCAACGGGTCGTTCAGGACAAAAATCTTCACCTGTTCCTGTAATCCAGAAAACTCAGCTTTCTGCGCTATCCCGGCTAAACACCCAGTCGTTGCCCTGGGATTGTTCAGCATCAAAACGATAGCCCTGCCAGTCAAACTGCTTTAATTGTTCGGGGTGCTGCAACCGGTTTTCGATCACAAACCGGGCCATGGCACCGCGCGCCCGTTTAGCAAAGAAACTGATGATTTTGTATTTGCCGTTTTTCAGGTCCTTGAATTGCGGGGTAATAATCTCCCCTACGACCTGACTGGCTTTCACCGCCCTGAAATACTCGTTTGAGGCCAGATTGACCAACACTTTTTCTGTTTTAAGTAACCGATTCAACTCGTCAGTGAGCTGGTTACCCCAGAATTCGTAGAGATTCCTGCCTTCACTGTTTTCAAACCGGGTGCCCATCTCCAGCCGGTAAGGCTGAATTAAATCGAGGGGTTTTAGCAGGCCATACAGCCCCGACAGAATACGTAGATGCTGCTGGGAGAATTGTAGATCCTCCTCGGTGAACGAGGTCGCATCCAGGCCCTGATAAACGTCACCGGTAAAAGCCAGTAACGCCTGCTTGCTGTTATCAACAGTAAACCTGGGTTCCCAGCTCTGGTACCGCTGATAGTTCAGATCAGCCAGTTTCTCGCTAATCGACATTAACCCCGCAATCTCACCACTACCGAGTTTACGCAACTGCGCTATCAACGCAGTCGACTGATCAACAAAATCAGGCTGAGATGCGGGCAGGTGCTCGGCAGGGGTTTCAAAATCAAGGCTTTTAGCAGGAGAAAGAACAATAATCATGGGAGGTTACCGCCCAGGCAAGGTGATGGACTGAAGAATACCGCTATCGACAATGACAAATTGTGAACGGGTATTCGGTGTCAATATACCAATTCACAGCGGGTCACTTGAAGTGCCCCGGTCATCGAGGGCCCCCCAGTAGCGCTGCATTTCAAGAAAAAGCATCGATGCGGACCAGGTGATTAACACCAGGCCGGTCAGTGACTCCATCCCGGCCATAAAACGCAGGTGGCCAATCGGTTCAATATCGCCATAACCGACGGTGGAATAGGTAGTGAACGAAAAATAGACACAATCCCAGACGGATCCGACGATATTGCCCTGCAAAGATCCGAGCGCTCCATTCAGATTGATCAGGTAATAACCGATGCCGAACAGCCACACCGCCACCAGATGGGATAACAACGCGGCAAACACCCCGAGTAATACCCGATAGCGATAACGCACGCTTATCTGACGAAGCAGTCGGTAGGTACGATAAAGAAACTCGTAGTGGATGATCACCACAAGCGTCACCAGAAGGCTGTTGATCAGCAGCATTACGCCCATCGATGATCCTCTATCGAGATAACCTCCAGGGTCGGAATTTTCTACCGACCCGCCATTCAGGGCATTCTAGCGCAGACCACCAGACCCACATCCGAAAGAAACCGTTAGCCTTGTCATTCTCTAGCCGGTGGACGTCCTTAAACTGGTTTTCTGCCGGGCGGAGATTCAGAACAACCTGTAATTGCTAACTCTTTAAAAAAACACCCTGACATGGGCCGCCAGTATTCGTTATCCCACCAGCTCAAAGTCTGTTTTAAAAGCACCACAACTTGGACAGATCCAGTCATCTGGAAGGTCCTCAAACCGGGTGCCGGGCGCCACGCCCTCTTCAGGCAGGCCCTGAGCCTCATCATAAATTTCACCGCAATAACGGCAGCGCCATTGACGAAAATCGTTGTTCATCCTTTGGAAGTACCTTTATAAGATCTTGGGGTCTTGCGCTGAAACGGTCGCTTCAACGTCGTGGCTATTTGAACCCCTCCCGACCAGGCGACGGACGCTTCCGTCAGCCAGCAGGGTTGCCGACTGAGCAGGGAACATCGCCTGGACAACCGGCAAAAATCGAGGGGGTTACAGCCTGATACCGGCGGGGGGGAGATGCCCGCCCGCCGGTATTTTCGTTCAGAGAATCACCAGGAGCTCAGTTTGAGGCAGGCTGTGCGTAAAAACCTTTATGCACCTCAACATTCTCTGGCTCCAGCGTAAACGCTGTTTGATAGCTAACGTCGTGCTTGTTTAGCTCGTCTTTTTTCAGATGCCAGACCCGGTGCATTTTGTAAAACGGCACCGTCGGATAGAGGTGATGAATCAGGTGGTAATTCTGGTAAACCATTACCGGCGTTAACAGCCACTCCCATCCCATCCGCATGGTGGTTGCGAGGTATTCATTGTCCTCGCACTTCACGATACCCGGCGCATGGGGCAGGATGACAAAAACAATGTCGATTAACAGCAGCCCGATGCGGGTTGGAATAAACCAGAGTACGAATACTTCCAGGCCGTAACCGTAATAGATCGCCGCCGACAGGATCACCAGCGCCGTCACTACGTAAGTAAGAAATACCCCCATAAACTTGGTGACAAACTCACCGCCGTAGCGAAAGTAGTAGTACATGTAGTAGCCGTCGAAAAAGGCCCAACGGAAGGGTGCCTGCCATCGCGGCGAGGTGGCGGTAAACCAGTCCGGATCGTTATCGGCGTTGGTAAAACGGTGATGCTGGATGTGCAGCCAGCGCAAAATAGGCATGGGCGCGTAGGGGAACAGAAACACCAGCCCGATGGTGCCAATGCCATCGTTAACCCACCTGTTGCTGGAAATAGCCCGGTGGGACGCGTCATGAATAACGCTGAACATACCGTAACTGGCCAACCCGTTGATGATACAGGCGAGCCACATGGGCAATGACCCATCCAGGGCCGCGGACCAGGAACCAATGATAACCGCCATCATGGCGATACAAATCAGCGTCGTCGGCACCGCCAGGACGGGTGATTTTTTATAGCCATCCAGTATTACTTTTGTCTGTTTTCTTGTTGCTGCAGTCGTCATCTCACTCAACCCTTAACGGTTAATAGTCTGAATTCAAATTACGCGTCGTAAGTCGACTCCATTCGCTAAAAAATTAACGCACCAGATCACCCAGAAAATTGGCAATTACCGGCGCGAAAACCGCGCTGTTACGGTAGATTATCGCAGCTTAACGACCGTTAATCTAGTGGCGTTTTTGCATCGGATCCGACCCAGGTCAATCAGGCCGCTAAAACTCTCTTCAGGCATTAAATTAACACCACATCCGCCACCACTCGCCACTGCTCCAGTTTTTCAGCGGGTCGTAACCGGGCCATGGCCGGACTGGTGGATGGCAGTCGGGTCATCGCCAGACTCTCCAGACGCTCACCCAGCAACGGCAGGATATGTCGGCGAAATTCCTGATCGGCGCGACTACCGTTAAAAAATAGCTGAGTGATCGTCGGGTGGCTTTGCAGAAAATCGACTAACCCGTTCGGTTGTATCGATTCTGTCTCGATGCTCGAGTCAAGACTGCCAGGACGTAAACAGCTGTCAATCACATCCCAAACCGCAATCGGATTGCGCAGCAACTGCGTCACTCGCTGCTCATACTCCAGTTCCACTGAAAAACCGAACAGCTCCGCCATAATGCCCCAGAAGGCATTGCGCGGGTTCCCGTAATACTGCTGCTTGCGTAATGCTTCTTCACCGGGCAGGGTGCCCAGAATTAACGCCCGCGGTTGCCGGCCGACCAGGGGGGCAAAACTCCTTTTAGCTTCGCTCAAAGATTGAATCGGCGGCCAGCCGACTACTCGCCAGTCAGAATCGCCGCGTCTTCCGGGCTATCGAACATCAAATTTTTCCAGTCGTCCCGCAACGGTATCACTACCTCGGTGGTGATACCCGGCAGGTATCGGCGGCTGTCAATGTAGTAGTAGGTCATCAGGTCGCCAATATCGCCGCCCTGAATAATGGGCATATCAGCGGCTTCGAGCAGCGGTTGGGCAACCGCAAACTCGGCCTCGCTTACCAGGCAGGGAAAAGTGTGGTGCATCCCCTCCCCCCGCTGGTTAAAAAACTCGTCGTAGACATTGTGGCTACTGCGCGAGGTAATCAGCTCAAAACAGAGGCTGTCGAACCGGCCGACGTGATTATCGTAGGCGTGATAGCAGGACTCACCGTAATAGGTGGTGTTATCCATCGACACCCCGGACTCGATATTGAACTCAATCCAGCGGCCCCCTCCAAACAGGCGCTGCAATGCTGATTTGACCTTGTCGCGATCGGCGCAAACCACTCCGATATGCAGCATCGCGCCGGTGGGCATAAATTGGGGCCCGAGAGTGGCCAGGTCGAACTTCACTACTTCATCCGCTGCTCGCCCCTGGAAATCGGCACTCTGCGGACAGACAACCTTAACAACAATATTGGCAATCAGATCCCGGGTATCCAGCCAGT
The DNA here is from genome assembly GCA_913060775.1 of uncultured Gammaproteobacteria bacterium. Lineage (GTDB taxonomy): Bacteria > Pseudomonadota > Gammaproteobacteria > Immundisolibacterales > Immundisolibacteraceae > QNFC01. The sequence goes on from CAJXVN010000005.1 coordinate 9,227, forward strand.
AAACGTCGGCCTGCCCCGCCACTGATAGCGACTGTAACAGTGACACGCCCTCGTCTTTGAGCAGACCTGATTGCAGGCCAGTAAATTCTGCATCGCTGCATTGGGTCGCATAAACCCCGAACATGCCCTCGCCGGTGGTATCGAGAAAGGTCTGATAGGCACTGTCACCTGAAATCGGCTGCACCAGCTCAATGCCCAATTTATCGGTCTTACCCACTACCGATACCCATTGGGCAGATGCGGCCTTGCCCTCGTAGGTATAACCGTCGCAGTCGCTGGTATCGACGTTACGTACATCCCAGCTGCTAATACCAAAAAACCGTGCAAAATTAGCCAGCACTGCCTTGTAATCACGTACCACGACCGTGGTCGTCCGCCACTGGTCTACCGGTATGGACTGATTTGAACTGGGGGCCATGCTTCTCTCCCTGACAACTAAATAGGTTGATACTGGAAATCGGGACTCAAACCCATGCCGGGCTTGATGCTGTCAACAATCATTACAGTCGAAGCGAGACCCTCTACTCGAAGGTAAAGTCTTCGCCCATATCAGCAATCTGTGCATAGGTAGCCGGCGTGACCACCTCCAGAAACATGCCACCGAGCTGGTCACGGGTATCCAGATAATGCAGCTCAATCATGCCGCCAATATTGCAGTAATTGCCTACTTTCACCCCATTACTGGTGTATTGCTTGACCAGCTCCTGTGGGTTCTGGTGACTCAGGTCACCGACATGCTGCATGCCATCGCCGTGTTGATCGACAAAATCGGCAAATACGGTTTTGCCACTGACTGGCTCACACAGCTCCAGTAAGGTATTGCCCTGCATGGCAAAAGCGCTGATCCAGCGAAATTCGGCTGGCTCACCGTAATATTCCGCCTGGGTCATCATATCGGTACTGATATCCATAATCCGCCAGGTTTTCAGACCCATCATCGATGCATAGCCCTGGGCCGCACTCTTCCAGTCCTTTACCGCCATGGCGACGTGATTGATCGGTCCGAGTCTTACGCCTAAATCGTCCATTTTCATCCTCTCCGTTGTATGGGGCCGCGCAGCGGCAACCGATTGCTTCTGATCCCGTTCCGCGAGCACTTCTCCCATCACCCGCATCGCCATCGGCAGAGATGGCACTCCGACATAGATACCGGCCTGGAACAATGCCTCCATCACCTGCTCGGGCGACAGGCCACCAAACAGGGCGCCACGAATGTGGTCCTTGAGCGGCCCTTCACGGCCCAGGGCCATGTCGGTGCCCATCAGCACCAGCGAGCGCTCACGCACACTCAGCTCCGTGCGCGCATACAGAGCCCCCCAGGTTTTGGAGAACATCCAGCCGATGTAATCACCAAACAGAGGATGATCCAGCAACCCTTCCACATGTTTGGCATCACTGTCACCCAGCACCTTACGCATCAGCGCGATGCCCTGCTGATAATCTTTACTGTCGCGTGAAAAAGGAAACCCTTCTTCTGCCATGATTACGCTCTCCTCAACCAAAACCACCCACCCGCAGCACTATCTTAAATCCGGACAGCCAGTCAGTAACTAACCAGCCCCTGGTCCTTCTGGATTAGCCAGGAGCCACCAGAGGACAGGGGATAGTACCTAATTATTCTGGCCAGCCCGATTCCGACGAACTCAAATCAGAAAAGTAAGATCATGAATTTCGCCGTCGCAGTTGAGCAACGCCACTTTTTTAAAAGCAATTTTCCACTCATCACCTTCCTTTCGCAGCCGATGTTCGCAGAAAGCGGGAAAGGTTTGCAGCGGATAAAAACGCCTCTGAACGTTATTCCGATACTCATAGATCAGCACGTTTGAACGCAGAGTGACTTCCTCGTCGGTGTCATTTTCAACTTCAACATTGCTAATCTGGTGCAGCGTGCTCGAAGGCGGCTGCTGCGCCCAACAGTAATCACTTTCCAGGCGACCGAGTCGCTCTTCGAGCAGGTCCATATCATCGTAAATATAGGAAACGTGCTCCTCGGGATCGGCATCCGGATCATTAGCAGGGACCCAGTAAATAGCATCGCTGGTGAAGAGTTTCTGCCACTCACGGTTTTTGCCAGTATTGAGCAGGCGCGCTTCCCGGTATAAAAAATTTTCTGCTTCGCTTCGTTCCATTGAACCCTGTCTCCGAACCTTATTCCACACCAGCCATCAGGCGACGATACTCATAGTAGGGCGCGCGTTGCTGGGTTTCCTGTGTTAAGTCACCCATCCGGTTACCCTTCTCATCTACCGTTTCGGATTCAACGCCTCGGTTAAGGTGTACCCACGGCACTTCGCCGGCTTTGTAGCCTTCCTGCATACGGGCAAAAATAGAGTAGTCGTCCGGCCCGCCAAAAGAGGCCTGGCCGTAAAAAAACTCATGATCACGGATTCGACGCAGGTTAACTTCCTTCGGCACCCCATCGAGCAGGGTGTGGTATAGCCGCACCTCGGTTTCGGTGGCACTGAGCGGTCGAATCACCCGGAACTGATATTCCAGAATCGCGAAATTGGGGAATATCACCATATTGAAACGCGAGCGGAGCGCGTCCATCGCCGCCGTTTCGCCGTGGGCTTCTCGCAGCATTTCAACGTAATCTTTTGGCCAGCGCTGGTGCACCTCTTCATCCGAGAGTTTATAAATCTCCAGCACGTTATTGCCGTGACCGGTGTCGTACCCATGCAGTCCGGAGTTAGTCAAACCCTTCAGGTGGCCACCCATTTTGCGGGCCATAACATCCAGCGCCGTGTGGTGGGTAAAAATCGCGTGGTACCCCTCGACACTACCCTCGGTCTGAATTTTCCAGTTACCGTCATACGGGTGTTTATAAACCCCAGACTTACCGACAATAATTTTGCCGGTAGGGGAGAGATTCATATAAAGGTCGATCACCTCCTTGATATTGCCAAGCTTTTCGTCAAGCGTGATATCCGGGGCTTCATAAAGGCTGGCAAAAATAATGCCGCGATAACTGTCGACCTTGGCCGCGTGCACCAGGCCCAGTTTTTCCTGATCAACCTCGCCGTCGTTGTAACCCCGCGGCAAACCGATGGTAATCAGCTCGCCGTCTGGCCCGTATTCCCAGCCGTGGTAAGGACAGACAAATTTATCTTTATTGCCCGATTCGGAATTGCAGACCGTCGAACCGCGATGCATACAGCGGTTAATCATTACGTTGATTTTGTCGTTCTGATCCCGGGTAACCAGTACCGGAATTTCGCCGATAAACGTGGTTTTGTAATCACCGGGATTGGGAATTTCACTGTCGTGAGCCACGTAAATCCAGGAACGGTAGAAAATCCTCTCTAACTCATCCTGATAGACCTCTGGCGAGGTGTACAGACTAACGTGGGTATGGCCAGTACGGGCCAGATCTGCGTAATTGCGTTTGGATCCCCCTGGTGCGTTCATATCGAACCTCCCCCTCTTTATATTGACTGGTTAAAATCGACGAGTCTGAATAGACCCGTCGCTCTCTATACGGACAGGCGGGCGACCATTTCCAGCCCTTTCCACAATAGTCCTGACGCCCGTCAAGTTAACAAATGTTAAGGGCGCGTATCTTGCCACGCCTTGCCGGTTGCCTGACGAAAAAATATATCGCTATGAATTTTACCCCCTGATCGGAGCAGCACCCCGAATTTCCGACCTGAAGTCAGCCCCAATCAACGATTCGTTATGAAATCGGACAACTCTGAACACCCTCATCAACGGCTCATGCCGGCCGACAGGGTGGAACAGACGGCTCAGTAGCTTTAACGAACGTTTACAATAGACCGGTCGGTCAACTATAAAACCACCCAGAATTCCCATACACCCTTTACGGAGGAGCTACCCCATGCAACCAGAAGATCTTAACTGGCGAATCAAGGACGAACCCGGCGAAACATTTCGCGTGCATCGCTCAATTTACACCGATGAAGAGATTTTTGAACTGGAAATGAGCCACATCTATGAAGGTGGCTGGATCTACATTGATCATGAAACTCATTTGCAGAAAGAGAACGACTACATCACCACCTTTATTGGCCGCCAGCCCGTCATCATTGTTCGCGGCAAGGGTGATGATTATCGCGGCTACATCAATGCCTGTAGTCATCGCGGCGCTAAAGTCTGCCGACAGGCCAGCGGGAACGCCAAAAATTTTGTTTGTCCCTATCACGGCTGGGTCTACAACAGCAGCGGCAAACTACTGGACATTAAAGACAAAGATCGCGGTGGATTTCCGGAAGGTTACCTGGACCGCGATTACGACCTGGTGCCCGTGCCCCACGTTCAGGCCCACCACGGATTCATTTTCGCCAGTCTGAATCCCAACAGCCCCCCTTTGCTCGAACACCTGGGTGAGAGTGCACGCTTCATCGAAATGTTTGCTAACGAGTCCAAAGATGGCCTGGAAGTGCTGCGTGGTCGTTCGACCTACACCCATCGCGGAAACTGGAAAATGCAGGCCGAAAATGGGGTCGATGGCTATCACGTTGATGTCGTCCACGCGTCCTATTTCCGACTGGCCGCAGAACGGGCCAAGCTGGCGGCTGCCGCCAAAGGTGAGGATGGAGTCAAGGCCATTCAGGTCAACTTAACCGACACCGATAACGGCAATTACGACCTGGGCAACGGCCACGTGATGATCTGGACCGATATCCCCAACTACCGAGATCGCGCTCTGGGCATGCAATACGACACCCTGGAAGAGCGAGTCGGTAAGCTGGAAGCAAAATGGATGGCCGGTCGTCTTCGTCAGGTTCTCATTTACCCAAATCTGATCCTGTTCGATGGCATTTCTACCCAGTTACGTAGCTGGAACCCGATCGCCGTCGATAAGACTGAAGTCTATGCCGTCTGCGTCGCTCCCAAAGGGGAACCGGAAGAAGCCCGCGAACGTCGAATCCGTCAATACGAAGATTTCTACGGCGCGAGCGGCATCGCAACCCCCGATGACCTGACCGAATTCGATGCCTGCCAGGATGGCTACAACGGTCGACTGGCCGAATGGCACGATTTTGATCGCGGCATGGGTAGACTCCACCTGGGCGCCGATAAATTTGCCGAGGAAGTGGGTATTACTCCCGTGAGTAGCGCCAGCGATTTTGCCGATGAGGCGCTTTACCACGGAGAGTATCGTCACTGGCTCGAAACACTAACCAAAGGCATTCAGGCTGAACAGGAGACAGCACATGGCGCTTGATGCAGCCCAGCTAAAAGAAGCAGCAACCGAACTACTGCTGGAAGAAGCAGACACCATTGACCAGCGCCGTTGGGATGACTGGCTGGCACTTTTTGAAGAAGACGCCACCTACTACGCGCCTGCCTGGGAAGGTGATGATGATCTCACTAGCGACCCGCATCAGGAGATATCACTCATCTTCTGCGGCAATCGGGAGCGCATGTGGGACCGGGTCTGGCGGATCAAGTCAAATTTGTCATCGTCACTGGCCAGAATGCCCCGCACCTGCCATTTGGTGACCAATATTCGTGTTAGTGATGTCAGTAATTCGGCTCTCAAGGCCACGGCTAATTTTCGTACCGAAACGTTTAAGCATGAGGAAAAAGACAGCACCGCGTTTTTCGGTCGCTACCTTTATGACTTAAAGCGCACCGGCGACCAGTTAACCATCCAGAACAAAAAAATCATCGTCTACAACGACATCATTCCCCGGCAGATGGATATTTTTAATATCTGATTTTTTCCGCAACAAAACCAGAACGCCCCGCTAATGCGGGGCGTTCTGGTTATAACAATGCGACTGGAACTCGCAACGGCTCAGGGCATCGCGTAATCACCCACCGCCGATGGCCGGAATAAAGAATAATTCGCAGGATTGCTGCAAAGGCACCAGTAACGCATTCGTTACTACCCCATCCACAGCAACGGCCACTCCAGGCGCCATGCGGCCGTCGACCATCAACTTGTCGAGAAAACCGGGATGAATTTCATCCAGGTTGCGAATGATCTGACGAACGCTATTACCCTCAACCTCTACCCACTCTTCACCCGCCGACAATGGGCGCATGGTCACCGGGATATGCACCCGGTGAACCAGCACCTGTTTGGCAGTCGCTTCAGCCATGAGTAGTTACTTACCCTTCTGTTCCCAGATCGCTTTAAGCACGTTACCAGGCTTCATCGGCAAGTCGTTCAGGCTCACGCCGATGGCATTCTTGATAGCGTCGCGAATTGCAGCAGGTGGCGGCACAATTGGAACCTCACCAACGCCACGAACACCATAAGGATGGCCCGGGTTCGGGGTCTCCAGAATGGTGCAATCGATATTGGGAACATCCAGGCTGGTCGGCATCCGATAATCGAGCAATGTCGGATTACGAAGGGTGCCCTTCTCGTCGTAGAAGTACTCTTCGTTGAGCGCCCAACCGATACCCTGAACGGTACCGCCCTGCATCTGACCTTCAACAAAGTCAGGATGGACTGCCTTACCGACGTCCTGCAAGGTGCTGTAACGGAGGATATCGACCTTGCCCGTTTCCACATCAACTTCGACATCAACGATGTTGGCCGCAATCTGGAAACCCACGCCCTCAGGAAACTCAGAGGCATCGGCAATCAATGGACCACCGGTATGGTCAGCTTTCCCACAAATCTCGCCAAACGACAGCGTCTTGCTGGAATCGCTTTTGAGAGTAAAAACACCCGAGGCATAATCCACCTCGGACCCTTCCACTTCCCATTCCATCGCCGCCCGTTTTTTCATCTCCTCTACCAGCTTTCTACAGGCTGAAATAACGGCGATACCGGTGGCAAAGGTGGTACGACTGCCCACCGACTGAAAGGTATAGCCAACCGAATCCGTATCACCAACGTTGGTGGTAATCAGGTCATTGTCGACACCCAGTTCTTCCGCCGCCTGCATGCCCAGGGTCGTGCGCGTACCACTAAGGTCAGCACTACCGGTAGTCAGGTTGATGGTGCCATCCGTGTTACAACGAATCTCCGCACAGGAAGCCAGGCCAGCACCGAACCAGAAGGCATAAGAAATACCACGACCCCGGTTTTCACCTTCCAGCGGAGCGGTGTAGTGGGGGTGGTTTTTGATGGCATTAAGCATCTCGATGCTGCCCAGAGGCGGGCAGGGGAAACCCATCGGCATCATGTCGCCCGGCTTCAGCGCGTTAGTAAGCCGGAACTGAATCGGATCAATGCCAGCCATTTCCGCTAAATCAGCGATTGCACTCTCTGCCGCAAAGTTTGCCTGAGTTGCACCCGGCGCACGGTAAGGTTTCATCTTTGGCTTGTTCAGAAACACATCGTAGCCATCTAACCGCACATTCGGGATGTTGTAACGCGTCAGCGCGCACATGGTGCCGGGGGCAATCGGGCCACCAGGATAAGCACCCGCCTCAAACAACAGATACAGATCTGCCGCCAGCAGCTGGCCTTCGTTATTACAGCCAATTTTTACTTTAATGTAGGTCTCAGGACTGGGGCCGGTGCCACGAAGTACTTCGCTGCGGCTCATAAAAATCTTCACAGGCCGACCGGTGCGTTTGGCCATGACGGCGGCCAACGAATCAAGATAAACCACGTCTTTACCACCAAAGCCGCCGCCAATTTCCATTGGCACAACTTTGATTTTGCTCATCGGCATGTTCATGAAACTGGCCATGAAATCACGAATAGCAAAACCACCCTGAGTGGAGGTATGGATGGTCAGCGTATCTTCACCAGTCCAGACGGCGGTTGTCACGTGGGGCTCAATATAGCCCTGGTGAACCGATTTGGTGGTGAACTCGCGCTCGACCACGTGATCGCAGGCATCGAAAGTAGCATCGACATCGCCGTGCTCCATGAACAGACGACCGGCGTTGGGTAAGGCTTTTTGAGTGGGGAACAGAAACGCACCCGGGGTGTAATCCTCATGCAGGACCGGCGCCCCTTCTGCCACCGCATCGTGAACATTCAGCACCGGCTCGAGCAGTTCATACTCAACCTCGATCAGCGCACAGGCAGCCTCGGCAATATGCTTGTTATCCGCCGCCACTGCAGCCACCACGTGACCGTCATAAAAGACCTTGTCACGGGCAATACAGTTATCGGCGATATCCTGCATGTTGACTTCGCCGCCTTCACCGGCTGCGACCACCGTTGAGCTCAAGGTCGGCATATCGGCACCGGTAATGACGGTGCGAACGCCCTTGAGTGCAGCGGCTTTGCTGGTATCGATGGACACGATCCGCGCATGCGGATGCGGGCTACGCAACATGGCACCGTGGAGCATTCCGGGTAGATGAATATCATCGCCAAACAGGGCGGCACCGGTAACTTTCTCCTCGCCATCCTTGCGGATCGGGGTAGTACCGACGACGTCAAATTCAGTTTTTACGGGTGGGGGGGTTGTTGGCGCATTCATGATTAAGCTTCCTCCATCACAGCAGCGGCTTTCTGCACGGCTTTAACAATTTTATCGTAGCCAGTACAACGGCAAAGGTTATTAGCCAGCCAGAAACGAATCTCTTCTTCGCTGGGGTTGGGCTTTGATTTCAGTAATTCTTTGGAGGAAATCAAAAACCCCGGTGTGCAGATACCGCATTGCATGCCCGTCTCTTCGAGAAATGCCTGCTGCAGGGGGTGCAGCGCGTCCGGGGTTGCCATGCCTTCAACGGTTTCTACCTTCTTACCATCGGCTTCAACGCCCAGCACACAGCAGGACGCGACCAGGGTGCCGTCAAATACGACACTACAGGCACCGCAGTTACCATCATTGCACCCTTCCTTGGTACCGGTCAGCTTTAGTTCATCGCGAAGAACTTCTAACAGGCTTTGCCGTGGTTCAGCAAGAAACTCAACCTCATCACCATTAACGGTGGTGGTTACATGTACTTTGCTCATCAGTGATCGTCTCCCTTAGCCTTTGGCCCGCGCCACTGCTTCCCGCAGGGTACGTTTGGTCAATACATTTATCAGATGCTTGCGCTGTTCAATCGTGCCACGCATGTCGTTAATAGGCGTAGCGACTGCCTCGGCAGCGTCAGCGGCCTCCTGGATAGACGCTTCATTCACCGGCTTGCCGGCAAGCAAATCGCCAGCACCCTGGGCAAAAATCGGCGTGGGGCCAACCGCACCCAGTGCAATGCGGGCGGACTCAAAGGTACTTCCGTCACCGCTGAGCACCACTGAAGACGCCACACTGGCAATCGCGATATCCATTTCATTACGCGGAATAAAGCGTTGAAAGCAGGCACCGCTATTAGCAGCGGGAGCCGGGATATTGATGGTCAATAGCAACTCGTTATCTGCTAACGAAGTTTTACCCGGCGCGACGCAGACATCTTCCACGGCCAGATTGCGCTGGCCATTCGGGCCAATAACGACGGCCTCGGCTCCCAACACAATCAAGGTTGGGATAGAGTCGCCACTGGGGGCTGCATTACAGAGATTCCCACCGATGGATGCACGACCCTGAGTCTGCATGCCACCAATAAGTTCCGCCGACTCGATCAACGCTGGATAGGCATCAACCACGGCCGAATCTTCATAAAGTGTCCGGCAGGTAACGGCTGATCCCAGCTGCAGTCCATTACCATCAAGCTTGTACTGCTTGAGCTCTGGAATTTGCTTGGCATCGACTACCAGGCCGGGGGTCGCCCGACCCACACGCATACCGATTAGTAAATCTGTGCCGCCGGCGAGAAGGCGCGCGTTGGACCCCTCTTTAGCCAAAATGGCGACGGCATCACTCACCGATGTCGGTGTAGCGAAGTCAAAACTGTGCATGGCCGCACTCCTTCCATCTGTAATATTGAATAGTTCTGATCACCATTGATGGCTGCTGGCGATCATCCTGAAAAGGTCGAAGAGCTTATCAAAAAAGCCCCTGGCAATGTCAGTGGTTTTTTTCAGTTATTTAACAACCGTTCAACGTAACTCCATCATCTCGGTATACGCATTCCAGAACCCACGCACCGGGCCTTCGTCACCGAGAAAATCACCCTCGGTAGGTACGTCGGTGCCGCCCATCTTGATCACCGCAGAGGCTTCGCTGTCTCTGGCGATACCTTTCTGGGCAATCTCAACGGCCAGACCGTCTTCCATCGACACCAGCCCGGCGGGGCCAATCAGATTAATCTGCTTAAGCCGCATTTCGTCGATTTGCTCATCGTCATCTTCATAACCAAAAAAGGTGTAATGCACCGTGACCGAATCTGGACCATGGGGCTCAAACTGGCGAATATTGAGCACGTTGGCGATCTGCTGGAGCATCATGATGGGAAAAACATCAATAATCACCAGGTTAATTCCGTCATCCCACTCCATTTTTCCGGCGAGCAGGCTCATGTCCTCAAGGGTGAATTTACCTTCCTGATAAGTATGGGCGGCCTCTTTGGTTCCCTGCGCTTTCGCCTGCTCATCCTCTTTACCCGCAAAGGTGTAAAAGCAGGTCTGTTTACCACCATTTTCAACGTGAATGCGTCCCTCCTGGCTGGCTCGAAACAGGCCAAAGGTGGCGAAAAAAACATGCAGCAGACTGGCGTGATAGCCATCTCGCGGGTTTTCTGCGTAGAGCTTCCAGTTGCCTTTCATATGCTGGCGCTGGCGACCGAGAATTTTGATCGGCCGATTAAAAATGCGCTTCATAAATTTGGCAACAGTGGGACCCAGATACTCTTCAAGCGGCTCTACTTCATCGCTAAAAGAGGCGAAAATCACCCCGTGAAAGCTCTCAACCTGTAGCGCCCGCGGGCGGTGCTTGGTCTGATCAAAGCACTCCGACATGCCGCCTTTACCGCCAAGACCGCGCTTGAAAGTAACACTCTCCAGAGTCCCGTCCAGGCCATAGCCCCATTGGTGGTAAACACAATAAAAGCCGTCACTGTTACCGTAGTTATCCAGAACGATATTGGCATTGCGGTGGGAACAGCGATTCACCCAACAGTGAATCTGCTCATCATCACCCCGAACCAGCACGACCGGGGTATCGCCAATGTAGACAGTTTTGTAATCGCCCCGCTGAGGAATTTCCACTTCCAGCCCGACAAAATTCCAGACTTCGCCGCGAAAGATTTTTTCCTGCTCACGCTGATAAATAGCCGGGTCATAAAACACACGGCCAGGAACTTCGGTGGCATTTTCCTCATCACCCGGCCATTCAAAGTCACCCAGATCGATGGATTCAATACGGTTCATGCTGTTTTCTCCTCAATGGGATGGCGCGCATCTTTGACAGAAGGCTGTCATCCACTAAACGACCAGATTACCGAGTCAACTGGCATATTGTTCACATTTTATGCTTACCCAGCGCGGCTGATCCAGACAAAAAGCGCTGAGCTGACGACCCCAGAGGCAGCCGGTATCCAGCGCATACACACTGCTGTTATCAACCAATCCCAGGCTCGACCAGTGACCAAAGATTATCGGTATTTCGGCCGTTGCCCGCTGAGGCAGATCAAACCAGGGCCAATACCCCGACGGCTGGCTACCCGGCGGCCCCTTAAACTGAACACTGTAGTGGCCATCAGGCTGACAAAACCGTACCCGGGCAAAGTAATCCGTAATCACTCTTAGCCGATGGGTACCGGTAAGTTCTTCAGACCAGCAGTCGTCCGCCTCACTGTACATAGCCTGAAAAAAGGCATCGTTATTATCGCTGCGCAGAATATTTTCGACTTCGGCAGCATGTGTTCTGGCGGCCTGCAGGTCCCAGGAGGGCGCAACACCGGCGTGAACCATCAGATACCCCAGACCCTCATCATAATGTAGCAACGGCCGACACCGTAACCAGTCCAGCAATTCCGCGCGATCGGGCGCATCAAGGATCGGTTGCAGGGTATCTTTTCGATGCAGTCTGCCCACGCCTGCGGCCACCGCGAGCAGGTGAAAATCGTGATTCCCCAACACCACCGAGGCCGTTTCACCCAGATCACGGATGTAGCGCAGCACTTCTAAAGATTTTGGCCCCCGATTAACCAGATCGCCAACCAACCAGAGACGATCTTGATCGGGTTTAAAGTTGATTTTTCTTAACAGCTGCTGAAGCTCGTCAAAGCAGCCCTGAATATCGCCGATTGCCCAGGTTGCCATCGCGATTTTCCCACTCAGTTGTTGACCCGGTTACCGGCGACGATACTCAGCCGTTTAATATAAAGGTCACCGGCCCATCGTTAGTCAAATTCACCTGCATATCCGCACCAAAACTACCCACCGCCACCTGACCATGCAGGGCCCGCGCAGCCTCGACAAACGCATCAAACAGGGGCTCGGCGTCAGCCGGCGCAGCAGCCGGCTCGAATCCAGGACGCAATCCCTGGCCAGTATCGGCCACCAGGGTAAATTGCGGAACAATCAACAGACCACCGGCGGTATCCTGCAGAGAATTGTTCATTTTCCCGTCACCGTCCGCAAACAGACGGTAACTAATTACCCGCTCGGCCAGCTTGCCCACCTGCTGGGCAGTGTCACCTTTTTCAATTCCCAGAAATAGCACCACGCCCTGGCCGATCTGACCCACCGCAACCCCATCGACGAATACCGATCCGTGCGACACGCGCTGCAGCAGCGCAATCATTAGCCATCCCCCTGGCGGGACTGGCGTTTGCGATCAGATTCAAGCAAAAAGCGTTTACGCACCCGGATGGATTCCGGGGTTACTTCAACCAGTTCATCATCAGCGATAAATTCGAGTGCCTGCTCAAGTGTGTGCCGGTTTATCGGCGTTAAAGCAATCGCCTCATCCGTACCCGAGGCACGCACGTTGGTAAGCTGCTTGGCCTTCATCGGGTTGACGACCAGATCATTATCACGGGAATGAATACCCACTACCATGCCTTCGTAGATTTCCTCACCCGGCTCCACCAGCATCTTGCCCCGCTCCTGCAGGTTAAACAGGGCAAAGCCCACTGCCTTACCTTTGGAGTTAGAAATAAAGACGCCGTTGTTGCGACCCGACAGGTCAGAGGTGTTGGCCTCGGCATAGCCATCAAATACCGAATGCATCAGCCCGGTTCCCGAGGTGGTCGTCAAAAACACGGTGCGCAGCCCGATCAACCCCCGCGTTGGCACTCGGTACTCTAACCGCACGCGCCCCTGCTGCCCCGGCTCCATGCCTTTAATTTCACCGCCACGCGCGGCCATCAGCTCCATCACCGCACCCTGATAGGCGTCATCAACATCAATGGTCAACATTTCCCAGGGTTCGTGACGTTTACCGTCGATTTCTTTAAAAATAACCCGAGGGCGGGAAACCGCCAGTTCGTAACCCTCGCGGCGCATTGTCTCCACCAGGATAGACAGGTGTAACTCGCCACGACCAGACACCACAAAAATATCAGGATCGGGGCCATCCGCTACCCGCAGAGCGATATTGGTTATCAGTTCCCGCTCAAGGCGTTCGCGAATCTGCCGAGAGGTGAGGTATTTACCTTCTCGGCCCGCCAGTGGCGATTTGTTGACCTCAAAATTCATGCTCACAGTGGGTTCATCCACCGCTAGAGCCGGCAGCGCCTCAACCATCCCCGGATCACACAGGGTGTCGGATAAACCGAGCCCTTCGATACCGCTGATAGCGACGATGTCACCGGCCTCGGCACTGTCGACCTCGACCCGTTCGAGCCCCTGAAAATTCAGCACCTGCAATATCCGGGCACTCACCTGCTTACCATCCGGCATCACCCGCGTGACTGCCTGGTTGCGTTGCACGCGACCACGTTGCACGCGACCCACACCAATGACACCAACATAACTGGAGTAATCCAGGGCACTGATACGCATCTGAAAGGGCGACTCGGTATCCTGCTCCGGCGCGGGCACGTGGGCCTCAATGGCATCGATCAGGGGCTGCATATCACCTTCAGTGGCAGAAGAGTCCTGACTGGCAAATCCCTGAATCGCCGAGGCATAGATAACCGGAAAATCAAGCTGTTCGTCGGTAGCGCCGAGGCTGTCAAACAAATCGAAGGTGGCATCCAGCACCCAGTCAGGACGGGAACCAGGACGATCGATCTTATTAATCACCACCAACGGCGCCAGCCCCATGGCAAATGCCTTTTCGGTAACAAAGCGGGTCTGAGGCATTGGTCCCTCAACCGCATCTACCAGTAACAACACTGAATCGACCATGGAAAGAATCCGCTCCACCTCACCGCCGAAATCGGCATGACCGGGGGTATCCACGATATTGATTCGATGCTCACCCCAGGTGATGGCGGTGTTTTTGGACGTGATAGTAATGCCGCGCTCACGCTCCTGGTCATTACTGTCCATCACTCGCGTACCCATGGTCTGGTGCGCAGCAAAGGTGCCGGATTGTTTTAGCAGGCAGTCAACCAGGGTAGTTTTACCGTGGTCAACGTGGGCGATGATAGCGATATTGCGCAGAGAACTGGACACGGCAGGAGGGGGTCTCACAAGGAAGAGAAAACGGGCGGCGGATTATACTCGATTCAGTTGCTCAATACGGTTGACAAACTGCGCGGGCGGGCGCGCCGCTCGTTGCCTGCCATAATCAAAGAACGCCATGCTGGTAATCCCGGTAGCGATCAACACGCGGTCGCGCGGGCGGGCTAACCGGTACTCAAATCGGCAGCGCGCTCGTGCCGACATGGCAACCCCGATATCAAGCTGAAGCTTGTCAAACAGCAGAGCCTGCGCCCGGTAATCAACCTCAGAGCTACGCATGATCAACCCGGCACCGCCGACATCCAGCTCGCTCCAGCCAAGGCCCTCCAGCAAAGCCACTCGGCCCTGATGAAAGTATGCAAGCACACTATCGTTACCGAGGTGATTTCCGTAGTTCAGGTCGGCGACGCGCACGTCAAGTTCTACGCGGTGCAGCGCGGCCCCCTTTAAAAACCCCTGTGCGCCCATGCTGACAAACACCCCTTAGGTCGATTTTCAGTTCAGGCAACGAGGGTAGCAGAGGTAAAAACTAACAACTCACATTAATACCAGTACATTACCATTTGATTATATTGACTGTTTTGTTAAATTTAGTCGGATAAATAACGCCAAAAGTTATTCCTAAAAATGGCGTCTGCAGCCGGCCTATCGCGAGCCGGAGCTATAAGCGGCAGGAACAAAGGGAGAAATATAACAATGAATATTAAACGGCCAGCCTGGGCCGGGTTCTTGCTACTGATGGTTTCCTCGGTCGGGGCCCAGCCATTCGAGGGCATCACGGTGGATAGCCTCTCCTTTTCTCTGGGCCAGGGACAGGGTGACGCCGATATCTACCGCATTGGCATGCAGAACAACTGGTCCCGGAGCTGGTTTAGCGAGGGTGACTGGCACGTCAGCGGATACTGGAATCTGGAAGCAGGTCATTGGCACAGCAATAAAAGAGGCGGCCATGAGGACAACGTTTTCGAACTGGCGCTGACACCAGTCTTTCGCCTGGAACAGAAAAGCGCCAACACCGGCCACATTAGCCCTTACTTGGAAGGGGGAATCGGATTGCATTTAATCGGCCCGACCTCCATCGGGGACCGGAGTCTGTCCAGCGCCTTTCAACTCGGCTCTCACGTCGGGGCAGGTATCCGCTTTGGGGAGCAGGGCAAATACGATCTGGGTTATCGCTATCAGCACATTTCTAATAGCAGCCTGGATCAACCGAACGACGGCCTCGACCTGCACACGATTAGCTTTGGTATGAACTACTAATCGCGACTGCCCTATCAACCACCCGTTCTCGGCAACGTGATGAAACACTATGCACTGGCTACTGTTAATTGCCCTGGCTATCGCGCTCATCGCAGGACCACAATGGTGGGTAAAAAAAACGCTTAATCGTTACTCTGCACACCGGGACGATATCCCCGGCAGCGGTGCAGAGCTGGCCACCCACCTGCTTGACCGTCTGCAGTTATCCGCAGTGGAACTCTCTACCGAAGGCGAGAGCGACCATTACGACCCAATAAAAAAACAGGTCTGTTTGAACGGCACGGTTGCCAGCCAGCACTCACTAACAGCGGTGGTGATTGCCGCCCATGAGGTCGGCCACGCCCTGCAGGATGCCACGGGCTACACCCCTTTGATGTGGCGCACCCGGATTGCCCGTATCTATACTGCACTGGAGAAATTTGGCGGCCTGTTATTTCTCGCAATCCCCCTGGTGTTACTGATTACTCGGGTACCACAAAGTAGTCTGGTGATGTTATTGCTGGCCGCAGGCTCTATTGGTGCTTCGGTGCTGCTAAACCTGATTACCCTGCCGGTGGAACTGGACGCTAGCTTTAACCGCGCCCTGCCCCTGCTCAAAGCGGGTAATTACCTCTCCCCAGCGGATATGCCAGCGGCTCACAAAATACTGACGGCCTGCGCACTGACCTACGTGGCCGCGTCGCTGATCAGCCTGGTGAATGCGGGACGCTGGCTGCGCTTTGCCCGGCGCTAGGCATTGGTTAACCCTCTGCCATCACCTGCCACGGACGTTGACTACCGCCCTATTCACCAACTATTGGTAGAAACCAACCACGACAGACAATTAATCATTCGCCAGCCATTGGCCGTAAATTCAGTGTTTTTCTGGACTGGCTGAACACCCTACTCTGGATTTGGAGGCGTCGTGCGAATACCAGCGGTTGATAATATCGCGTCGATATAGATCGCCATTCCTTTGCGAAGCACTTCAACCGGCATCCGTTCGTTCGGCGCATGCACGGGTACCCGGTGATCGGGAAATCCCATGCCGAAGGCCACATAACCTGGAAACGCCTTCGCATAAGTCGTACCACCAATGGCTATTGGTGGCCGCTGATCATCGACCCAACGTCGGTAACTTGCCAGCAACTGCTGTACCAGTACCTCGTCAGGGTCAACCCATAGAGGATCCATCGCAGCGACCATGGATACTACCCCCTTCAGTGGCGCCACGGCCTGAACCAGCGCCGATTCAATCTGCTTTGCACTCAAGCCGACTGGACCACGAATGTTTAAATAACTGTGGACACCCCGGTCATCGGTTAATACCTGCCCAACATTAACCGTCGTTTTACCCATCACTGGATGGGTTCGGTCAATTCCCAGGGAACTACCATCGGTCGCATCGCCAACAATTCGCCCCAGGAACTGCAGCGCACGCCCCGCAGCAGAGCCATCAGCCAGACTGCTGGTGAGATCTGTTTCTGCACCTCGCCGGGTAATCATTCTGGCCAGATGAGTAATGGCATTGACGCCACTATCCGGCCGGGAACCATGACCGGCTTTGCCGATAGCAGTAATGGTGACGGTTTCCCCGTCGCCATCGAGCTTAAACGCTACCTGGGGGTTATCCTCCACATAGCTGGCAATCCAACCGGCAACCGTCTCTTTATCCCGGCGCAGCCGCAACGAAGCCTGAGCAGGAATGGAATTAGGCGCTGAGCCACCCTGCCAGCCATCAAGTTGCCAGTTATCTGGCGATAATCCTGTTCGGCCTCTACCATCGGCAAAACTGACGACGGCGTTTACAAAACTCTTTTCCGCATGGACTACCGGAAAAGCTGCATCGGCGGTCCAGCCTTTTTCTGGCACCACCCCCATATCGCCAATCGCAGCAAAATCGTCCCAGACCATATTCTCTTCGCTGGTCCCAACAATCACCCGGACGCCACCGGATAGCTCCAGTTTTAACGCCCGGATTGCTGCCAGGGCATAAAGCGTGGCTGCAATCGGGCCCTTGTCGTCCGCTGCGCCGCGTCCCCAGACCGCCTGCTCCGCCAACTGCCCGGAAAATGGTGGGTATTTCCAGCTATCCAGGTCGCCGGCCGGAACCACATCCGCATGAAGTAAAATGCCGATGGCTGGCGTTTGCTGATCAAAGTCGATGATCGCTACTCGCTGATCCGCGACCAGGCGACCTTCAAAACCCAGCTTTTCTGCCTCCTTAACAATCTCTGTCAGTAACCGAGTTTTGTCGTCCCGATAGCTGTCAGTCGCATCGGTCACTGACGGAATGGTGACCCATTTTTGCAGCGCGGCTATTGCTGACGGTAACTGTTGATCAGCGGCTGACTGAATCTGGTCTGCATCGACGGCGCTCGCCGCGCCACTGAACCCCAGCAGCGCCAGCAGCACTCCACAACTCTGCTTAACCCAGCAGGGCATCTTCATCCTCATCTCCCAGATCCAGACTCTTCTGTTTAGCTTTCTCGCTCCGCTTTATCCCGATTTTTTGCAAATAATCGGCACCGACATCGCCGGTAACATAGTGACCATCAAAACAGGCAGAATCGAGGCCAGTGATGCGTTCGCTTCCTTCAGAAACCGCCTGCTTCAAATCGTCCAGGTCCTGATAAAAGAGCCGGTCGGCCCCGAGAAACTCCGCCACTTCGGCCTCTTCACGTCCAAACGCTACCAGCTCGCTCGGTGTCGGCATATCAATCCCGTAAACATTGGGGTAGCGCACGGGTGGTGCCGCAGAAGCAAAGTAAACCTTGCGAGCACCCGCGGCTCGGGCCAACCGTACCAGCTGTTCTGAAGTCGTACCGCGGACAATGGAATCATCGACTACCAGTACATTTTTCCCCCGGAACTCCAGGTTAATCGGGTTTAGCTTACGTCTCACCGAACGCTTACGCTCATGCTGTCCTGGCATAATGAAGGTACGAGCAATGTATCGATTTTTTATAAACCCTTCCCGGTAATTGACGCCAAGCAGGTGGGCCAGCTCAAGCGCCGCGGTGCGCGCTGTGTCCGGCACCGGTATCACCACATCAATATCGTGGTCCGGCCATTCCCGGAGGATTTTTTTAGCCAGTGCTTCGCCCATACGCAGCCTTGACTGATTGACCGACACACCGTCAAGAATTGAGTCTGGTCGAGCAAAATAGACGTATTCAAACAGGCAGGGCACCACGCCTTCTGCCGGCACACACTGGTGACTATGGAAGACCCCGTCACGGTCAATAATTACCGCCTCTCCCGGGTTTACATCCCTCACCAGCTCGAACCCAAGCACATCAATCGCCACACTTTCCGAGGCGATAATGTGATCGTAACCTCCCGATCGACGGCGGCGACCGATCACCAGCGGTCGAATCCCGTGGGGGTCACGGAACCCGGCAATTCCAAAACCCGTGATCAGCGCAACGGCTGCATAGGCTCCCTGACAACGTTGCTGGGTGGCGGCAATGGCACGAAACAGCTCTTCATGACCAATTTGCGGATGGCCACCCTTCTGAAGCTCGCCGGCAAGGACATTCAACAGCACCTCTGAATCCGAATCGGTATTCAGATGGCGCAGTTCAGTATTCGTCAATTCATCCCGTAACGCTTCGGTATTGGTCAGGTTACCGTTATGCCCCAACGCGATGCCATAGGGCGAATTGACATACAGGGGCTGTGCTTCAGCCAGGGAAGAACTACCGGCCGTGGGATAACGCACATGCCCAATACCCATGTTGCCCTGCAACTTGGTCAGGTGGCGCGCTCGGAAAACATCGCGCACCAGTCCGTTGCTTTTACGCATATAAAGGCGGTGGCTGTCGGCCGTTGCGATGCCCGCAGCATCCTGACCGCGATGCTGAAGGACGGTGAGCCCCTCAAACAGGGACTCATTGACAGGTGTATCGGTGACGATACCAATAATTCCACACACTGGGGTTTATTCCCTCATGAATTTGATGGACGAAAATTTGTCACGACTCAGGCTGACTGGGTATTACTAAACTGGCCAACAATGATTCTGATTAACTGCTCAACGGCGTCCGCCGGTCCATTGAGCGGCTCGACCAGCAAAGAACTCTGCCACCAGGCGTGCTGATCAAAACCCGCCGCTCGCAACAGCAGTACAGTTCCTGCTGCCAGCACGATCCCCCTGACGATCCCAAACACCAGACCCAATGAGCGATCCGCTCCACGCATCCCGGCCTTTTCCACCAGCAGGGCCGTAAAGGTGCCTACCAGGCTCAATAGCAGGACCGTAGCCACAAACAGCACGACGCCGCCAATCACCTGTTGTAACACTGGGTCCGAAATCCAGTTCTGTAAAAGGGCGCCTGCCACTCCTCTGAATGAATAGGCCAGCCAGCCGGCAACCGCCCAGGAAACCAGTGAAAACAGTTCCCGCAGCGCGCCTCGCAGCCAACCCACCCCCGCGGAAATCAGCAGGACTACCAGTATCCCAACATCAAAAATACTCAATATTATTCCTATAAATTACCGGCGAAGCCTGAAAGCCCTGTCATCAATATCAACCGCTCCGCGCCGACCCCAGGAGCAAGCCAGCTGACATGCTAACCGCGTCAACGCGGTCGATCAGGGAAACCGTAAAATAATCCCTGCGTACTCGGTGTTTGCCTGCAGCTTTACCTGATTTGCCTCGGCCTGTTCACGGTCAACTTCGGGTCCGATACGTACCCGCGACATATTACCGGCTGGGGTCTTCACCGGCTCCACAAATGCGACAAAACCCATATTCACCAATTGTGATCTGACTTTCTCTGCGCTACTGGAATTGCTAAACGTTGCAACCTGCACGACCCAGCCTTTATTCAGCGAACGAACTGGCTCGGCCACTGCATCCTCATCGTTGCGAGCCTCGGCGACCGGCGCCCGGGCAACCGGTGAAGTGGTCGCCGGTTTGTCCTGGCTAACGGCACTAGCACGCGACTCCACGGAAGTGCGAGATACGGCTCCCTGGTTGTCAGGGTCTGTGGTTGGGAAAGGTATTTCAATCGGCACCACCCGCGACTGGTAATCACGGTAAGGCGGCGCCGGGCGTGCTTTAACGGGATCAGCCACATGATTGGGTTCCCGCTGATAGTCCACCAGGGCAGGCAACAAAATTAATGCGATAGATAGTAAAACCACTCCACCAACCAGCCGTTGCCTTAATTTCGAATCTTTCGTCATAGCCTTTGCAGCGTCGACCTGTTTAGCGGATATCCCTGCCGGGAAAGTTGCCTGGGACAGCGGGCATTCGGCAACCTGACCGTGGTTACTCTCCCGCTAGTCGACCGTATTCTAGCGCGCTGCTGCCACCGTATGAAAGGAACCGAACACGACCAGTAGATCGGCGTGGGGAATTCTGGCTTTTGCCTTACCAAAGGCCTCCTGCACCGAATCACAGATAACCACTGGCTTGTCACAACTCAGCCCCCTCAGCACCGACTGCAATTCACTTGCCGAGGCGCCACGTGCTCCCTCCAGTGGCGCCAGATACCAACCATCGAAAAGCCCAAGCAGGGGTTCTAAACAGGCAGCGATGTCCTTATCCGCCAGCATACCCAATATCGCGTAACAATTATCCACCGGCCCCAACTGCGCCAGGCTAGCAGCTAGCGCCCGGCAGGCCTGGGGATTGTGTGCCACATCTAAGATCACTGGTGGATCGCCGGGCTGGTACTCGAAACGTCCCGCAAGCGCTACCTGGCGGAGGCCTTCCGACTGCTCGACGACGGAGACCGGCAACTGCGGCTGTAATAACTCCACCACCTGTAGCGCTGCGGCCGCATTATCGAGCTGACCAGTACCGGTCAGGGCAGGCCGTGGGAGCTGCAGGGTATTGCCATCCAGATGCACCTGCCAGTTTTCAGCGCCTGGTGAAATGTCAAAGTCGAACTGCCGACCGAGCACCAACTCTTTGGCGCCTAATTCACGGAGCCGATTGATCACGCTATCAGGCGGGTCGCGGTCAGCACAAACCACCGGGCGTCCCGCCCGCATAATGCCGGCTTTTTCCTTCCCGACCATCTCACGGGTATCTCCAAGCCAGTCACGATGATCCAGGTCAATCTGCGTAATCAGCGCGAGGCTACCATCAACAATGTTAACCGCATCCAGGCGACCACCCAGGCCCACTTCCAGCAATAGCAAATCTAAATTTTCTGCTTTCATAATCAGTAGCGCAGCCAGCGTACCGAATTCGAAAAAGGTTAGGGGTATGTCACCACGCGCCTGTTCAATTGCATCAAAAGCAGCACAGAACTGGTTTTCACTCGCCCAGACACCGTCGATCCGCACCCGTTCGCGGTAATCATGTAAATGGGGCGAGGTGTAACTACCAACTCGGTAACCGGCCGCGCGATAAATCGCCTCTAACAGGGCCACACTGGAGCCCTTGCCATTAGTACCGGCAACTACCACCGATACCCCGGGCACCGGTAACAGTTCAAGTGCCTCAGCGACCTGGGCAACTCGTGCCAGACCAAGCTCCACTTCCTGCGGGTGAATTTGCAGTTGATAATCGAGCCATTGGGCCAGATTACGGCTGCCCGGAGAGAATTCACCCATGGTAGCTGGCCCGCTTCGCCGAAAAATAACCGTTGGCGGAGCGAAACAGGGGCACCACTAGCACCTTACAAAAGCACTCTGCAGACCGTCCGGGCAGTTCTTTTTGCGAGTTCGGGTCAGTCCGTTTCGGAAGTTTCGTCACTGGTTATTAATTCAGGTTCGATACTCGCTTCAGGCGCTTGCTGTCGCGTTAGCAGGGCCAGCAGAGTGGCTACCCGGTGACGCATTTCACGGCGATCGACGATCTGGTCGATTGCGCCGTGCTCCAGCAAAAATTCACTTCGTTGAAACCCCTCTGGCAGGGATTCGCCAACGGTCTGAGCGATTACCCGCGGCCCGGCAAAACCGATCAGTGCTTTCGGTTCAGCCAGATTAATATCGCCCAACATCGCCAGACTCGCCGATACACCACCGGTCGTCGGATGAGTTAGAACCGAAATAAACGGGATGCCCTGATCCCCCAGGCGAGCGATAGCCGCACTGACTTTGGCCATCTGCATTAACGACAGCAGCCCTTCCTGCATCCGCGCACCACCGCTTGCAGAAAAACAGACCAGGGGGATTCTTTCCTCCAAACTTCGCTGAGCGGCGCGGTGGAATTTTTCACCAACCACCGATCCCATTGATCCACCCATGTAGGCAAAATTAAACACGGCAACTACGAGATCCACCCCCTCGACTGCGCCACGCATGACAATCAGGGCATCTTCCTCACCGGATGCTTTGCTCGCCCGCGCAATACGTTCCTTGTAACGCTTCGAGTCTTTGAATTTGAGCACATCGACGGGTTCCAGCCCAACGGCGATTTCCTCTCGCGGCTGCTGATCGAGAAAGCCATCTAACCGCGATCGGGCAGGTATGCGCATGTGAAAATCGCACTTTGGACAAACTTGCTGATTGCGCTCAAGTTCGGCTCGGTAGAGCACCGCGCCGCACTCGTCACACTTATCCCAAAGCCCTTCCGGGATAGACTTTTTACCATCACCTTGAACACGGATGCTGTTGGGTATTAAGCGGCTTAACCAGTTCATCGTCTATTCATCCATTGCCTGTCGAATTTGCCTGACCAATTCAGTGGCGGCCTCAATACCGGCTGCACCAGGTTGCTCTTCTATTTGTTTGATAATCGCGCTGCCGACAACCACGGCGTCTGCAAATTCAGCGATCTGTGCCGCGTCCTGCGGATTACTGATACCAAAGCCCACCGCCACGGGTGTCGTTGACTGCTTTTGTAGTGTACCGACTTTTTCAGCCACCTCGACAAAATCGGCCCTTGCACCTCCGGTTACCCCTTTTACCGCCACGTAATAGACGAATCCAGAGGATGCGGTGGCGATTTTCTGACTACGATCGGCACCACTGGTAGGGGCCACCAGGAAAACCGTATCGAGGCCGGCACCGTTCATCACCTCGCGATAATTGGCCGACTCCTCCAGCGACATGTCGACCGTTAACACGCCATCGACACCAGCGGCGACAGCTTCATCCGCGAACCCTTCGTAACCTTTATGTTCGATCGGATTTAAATAGCCCATCAACACGACGGGAGTATCGCTATCCTGCTGCCGGAATTGCCGAACCAGCGCCAGCACATCACCAACGGATACGTGGTGGGCAAGCGCTCGTTCGCTGGCTTTCTGAATAACCGGGCCATCGGCCATGGGGTCAGAAAAGGGCACGCCTAGTTCAATGATATCTACGCCCGCATCAACCAGCTTGCGCATCAGCATTAAACTGGTTTCGAGATCAGGGTCGCCGCAAGTTATAAAGGTTATTAACGTTTTCTTACCGGCAGCCTGATTTTTTGTAAACCGTGCCCCAATTCGAGTTGCTGGCATCGTCATACCTCGATCCCCTGTAGAGCGGCAACGGTGTGCACATCTTTGTCTCCGCGACCCGACAGGCAAACCAGCACCGCCTGATCTGGCTTCATGCCCGCTGCCAGCTCAACGGCATAGGCCATTGCATGGGAAGATTCCAGCGCAGGCATGATCCCTTCCGTCAATGTCAGCTGGTGAAATGCGGCCATCGCCTGGTCATCGGTAACCGCGACATAATCCACCCGTCCGCTATCCTTTAACCAGGCATGCTCAGGCCCAACCCCGGGATAGTCGAGGCCAGCAGAAATGGAGTGAGTTTCGATGATCTGACCATCTTCATCCTGCATCAGATAAGTTCGATTGCCGTGCAAAACACCAGGCTCACCGGCGCCTAATGGGGCCGCGTGGCGGCCAGTTTCGATACCATCACCACCGGCCTCAACGCCATAAATCCGTACACCGTCATCGCCGAGAAACGAGTGAAACATACCAATGGCATTGGAGCCGCCGCCGACACAGGCCACGACGGCATCGGGTAACTGGCCGTGTTGCCGCTGCATCTGTTCACGGGCTTCTTCGCCGATGACCGTTTGAAAATCCCTGACCATCATCGGATACGGATGCGGTCCAGCCACCGTGCCAATGATGTAAAAAGTGGTATCCACATTGGCGACCCAGTCACGCATCGCCTCGTTCATCGCGTCCTTTAACGTACAGGAGCCCGAATCCACGCCTACAACCTCAGCACCGAGAAGGCGCATTCGGTAAACGTTAAGCGCCTGACGCTTAATGTCATCAACGCCCATATAAACCACACACTCCAACCCTAGCCGAGCAGCCACGGTCGCGGTGGCAACGCCGTGCTGTCCGGCACCGGTTTCCGCAATGATGCGCGTTTTACCCATGCGCAATGCAACCAGCGCCTGACCCACCGTGTTATTAATTTTATGGGCACCAGTGTGATTCAGGTCTTCCCGTTTCAGGAAGATACGAGCACCACCAACCTGTTCTGACAGGCGTTCGGCGTAATAAAGCGACGATGGCCGGCCAACGTAATCTCTCAGGTCCTGCTGGAGCTGTTGACGAAAACTCTCGTCATTACGACATTGGAGGTAGGCGGTTTCTAATTCCTGCAACGGCAGCATTAATGTTTCGGATACAAAACGCCCGCCGTAGTTGCCGAAATGCCCGCGACTATCGGGGAGGTCATCTGCCTCAATATTCTCTGGGTTATTCACAATTTTTTACTCTGGTTACAAATTCGATTATTTGATCAGCTGATTTAATCCCCGGCGCACTCTCAACACCGCTACTGACATCAACTGCGTAAGGCTGCACTCGGGTGACCGCTTCAACGACATTCGAACAATTCAATCCACCGGCCAGAACCAGTGGCACATCGGAATCTTTGGGCACCCGCTGCCAGTCAAAGGTTTCACCACTGCCACCATATTTATCCGCGTCAAAACTATCGAGAAGCAGCGCCGTTGCCTGACGGTACTGTCCCATCATTTCGGTGACTGAACGCCCCGGCGCCATTCGAACTGCCTTGATAAACCGCTTGCCAAACCGGCTACAGTCCGACGGCGATTCATCGCCGTGGAACTGCAACAAATCCAGTTCTACCTGGTCGCAGATCTGGTTCACCTGGTCCGCCGAATGGTTAACAAACAACCCCACCGTGGTCACAAACGGAGGCAACTCGCTGACGATTTCGGCCGCGACCGTTGTAGTGACGTAACGCGAACTCTTCGGATAGAAAACCAGGCCAATGGCATCAGCCCCGGCTTTTGCCGCAGCAATGGCGTCGTCTACACGGGTAATTCCGCAGATTTTAACTCGGGTCACTCTGGCTCCAAAACCCGTTGACGGGCACTTTCAACATAGTTCCAAAATCCGTAGACCACCCCGGGTAATCAACCCCGACAAAATAGAGACCGTGGGGCGGAGCAGTCATTCCTCCCTGACGACGGTCACGAGCAGACAACACAGTGGCAGACCAGTGCGCCGGTTTATCGCCCACGCCAATGGCCATCAGCACACCAGCTATGTTCCGTACCATGTGATGCAGAAACGCGTTGGCACTAACTTCAATAATGACAAAATCACCGGTTCGGGAGACCTGCAATCGACTAATTGTCCTGACTGGGCTGGAAGCCTGACAGGCAGTCGCGCGATAGGAGCTGAAATCATGGGTCCCAACCCTGTCTCTTATACACATCTGACGCTGCCGACGAAGAGGATAGTGTAGAT
>CAJXVN010000006.1 GCA_913060775.1 uncultured Gammaproteobacteria bacterium
CCTCTTCGTCGGCAGCGTCAGATGTGTATAAGAGACAGGTGGGATAGTAACCGTGAGCGCCGACACCGCACTAATAAAAACGCTGGATTCATCGACCCCTGAATTTGAGACGCAGCTGGCTGTGCTACTCGGTCGGCGCGGGGCTGATGATGCGCAGGCACTGGCCGTCGCTGCGGAGGTAATTGAAACGGTCCGTACCCAGGGTGATCAGGCGCTGGTGGCCTATACCAGCCGGTTCGACCAGTTTGAGGTGGCAGGAATTAGCGCTCTACAGGTTTCTGCAGAGCGGCTACAGCAAGCCTACGATCGGGCGGACTCGGCGTTGATAAAGGCACTGGAAGTGGCGGCTGAGCGGTTGCGTGATTATCACCAGCATCAGCAGACGGAGTCCTGGCAGTACACGGACGCGTTGGGAAATCAGTTAGGGCAGCAGGTCACGCCGTTGCAGCGGGTGGGGATCTACGTGCCCGGAGGGCAGGCGGCCTACCCTTCGACGGTGTTAATGAACACCATCCCGGCGAAAGTGGCCGGAGTTAATCAGATAATCATGGTCACCCCCGCACCAGGTGGTCAGCTCAATGACACCGTACTGGCGGCGGCCGCCATTGCCGGCGTCGATGAGCTGTTCTCGATTGGTGGCGCACAGGCAATCGCGGCGCTGGCGTGGGGAACGGAAACGGTGCCTGCGGTGGATAAAATTGTCGGGCCCGGAAATCGCTACGTGGCAGCGGCCAAGCAATTACTGTACGGCCGGGTTGGTATCGACATGCTCGCGGGACCGTCGGAGATACTGGTAATCGCCGATTCCAGCGCTAATCCTGACTGGGTGGCGATGGACCTTTTTTCTCAGGCTGAACACGATGAGGTGGCCCAGGCGATCCTGATCACGCCCGATCGTGATTTTGCACAGGCGGTAGCGGCTTCGATAGCGCGATTATTGCCAACCATGCCCCGTCGGTCGGTGATAGAGTCGGCGCTTCGCGAGCACGGCGCCCTGGTAACCGTCGGAAACCTGGCTGAGGCGGTGACGCTTGCTAACCGAATTGCACCGGAACACCTGGAGTTAGCCGTGGCGGAGCCGGAACCGCTGGTCCCGCAAATACGTAATGCCGGCGCAATCTTTGTTGGTCACTACAGTTGTGAAGCGGTCGGTGATTACTGCGCGGGGCCTAACCACGTACTACCGACCTCAACAACGGCGCGATTTAGCTCGCCGCTGGGGGTGTACGATTTCCAGAAGCGAACCAGTATTATTCATTGCAGCCAGCGCGGTGCGGCAGAGCTGGGGCAGATTGCCGGGGTATTGGCCGATGCGGAGGGGTTGCATGGGCACGCTGCATCGGCTCGTTACCGGGGGCCGCGGGCGAGCTGACGGCGCGACGCAAAGTCTTGCACCGGTTTTATCGCTGCGTCGGTGAGATTGCTATAGAATCTGACCCTGCGAAAGCATGAACCCTTCCAGCAGATAGACTTGCTCCTTAAAGCAAACGACTTCAAGGCATCATGAGCACCACCGAAAGAACGGCATCGATAGATCGTAAAACCCGGGAAACTGAAATTCATGTTGCTGTAAACCTGGATGGGAAGGGTACCGCGCAGATAGAAACCGGTATGCCTTTTCTGGATCACATGCTTGATCAGGTGGCCCGTCATGGGTTAATAGATTTACAGATTAACGCGGTGGGTGATCTCGAAATCGATGGGCACCACACGGCTGAAGACGTAGGCATTACCCTTGGCCAGGCGGTGGCCTCGGCGGTTGGCGACAAGGCTGGTCTTACTCGTTATGGCCACGCATACGTGCCGTTGGACGAGGCGCTTTCCCGCTGCGTTATCGATTTTTCGGGCCGCCCGGGCCTGATTTTCGACGTAAGGTTTCCAACTCAGCGTGTCGGGGAGTTTGACCTTGAGCTGGTGTTTGAGTTTTTTCAGGGCTTCGTCAATCACGCGTTGGTGACCCTGCATCTGGATAATCTCCGTGGCGCTAACAGCCATCATATTGCCGAGACTCTATTTAAAGCCGTTGGCCGTGCCCTGCGCGCTGCGCTGACCGTTGATGACCGGATAATCGGCGTTGTTCCATCGACCAAAGGTACTTTGTAGCGGTTATTCTGCCGCCCTGTGCAAATGGCTCTCCAAATCAACCGCTGTGGTTATCAGTTTGACACTTCAATGTTCTGCCATGAAATCGGCGATTCTGGCCGTGCAGGGGGGCTGACGTGACGGTAGCCATCATCGACTATGGCATGGGTAACGTGCGGTCAGTTGCCAGGGCTTTGGAGCATGTCGGCGCCATGAAAGTGCTGATCACCGACAACCTGGCGGAGTTACGCGAGGCTGATCGTCTGGTATTCCCGGGGCAGGGGGCCATTGCCAGCTGCTTTAGTCACATCAGGGATCATGGTTTGGCTGAGGAACTTGGAAACTTGTTGCGAAGTAAACCAGTGCTCGGTATTTGTCTGGGTTTGCAGGCGCTGTTTGATTTTAGTGAAGAGGATGGTGGGGTTGCCGGGTTGGGGTTGATTCCGGGCCGGGTGGAAAGGTTTCCTGCCGGGATGATTGATGGGGGTGAGCGGGCTAAGATCCCACAAATGGGCTGGAACCGGGTCACGCAGCACAGTGCGCATCCCTTGTGGCACGGTATTCCTGACGCGGCCTGGTTTTACTTTGTTCACAGTTACTATGCCAGCGCAGCTGACGATAATAATCGCAGCGGGATCTGTCAGTATGGGGATGTCGAATTTACAGCGGCAGCAGCCCGGGAGAATATTTTTGCGGTGCAGTTTCACCCGGAAAAAAGCCACCGTGACGGACTGCAGTTGCTAAGGAATTTTCTTAGTTGGGATGGAACTTAAGGCAAGCCAGGGAGGAAAGAGATGTTATTAATACCGGCAATTGACCTGCAGGGTGGTAAATGTGTGCGCCTGCGGCAGGGGGAGATGGATGATGTCACCGTATTCTCTGAAAACCCGGTGGAGATGGCTCGGCAATGGTTTGATGCGGGTGCGCGCCGGTTGCATATCGTCGATCTGGACGGCGCCCTGAGCGGCGAACCAGAAAACGCCGATGTCATCCATGAGGTGGTTGAAGCCCTGCCGGAAATGGATATTCAGGTCGGTGGTGGTATTCGTGATGAAGATAGCATCGAGGCTTATCTTAATGCCGGCGTGCGCTATGTGATTTTGGGTACCAAGGCGGTTAACGCGCCCCACTTTGTGGGAGATGTCTGCGTTGAGTTTCCGGGCCATATTATTGTTGGGCTGGATGCGCGAAATGGCAAAGTGGCAACGGACGGCTGGTCCAAACTGTCTCATCACGATGTGATTGATATTGCGAAACACTTTGAGCAGGATGGCGTTGAAGCAATTATTTTTACGGATATTGGTCGCGACGGCATGATGGGCGGGGTAAACATTGAAGCCACTGCGCAACTCGCTGCAGCAATCACTATTCCGGTAATTGCCTCCGGCGGCGTCACCGATATGAAGGATATTGATGCTATTTGCGAGGTCGAAGAAGAGGGTGTGCAGGGAGTCATCATCGGCCGCGCGATTTATGAGGGAACTCTGGACCTTAAAACCGCGCTGGATCGGGTCGCCAGTCGTTCCTGAGTGATTCAAGTGGTATTCCTCTCCGTGAGGGGCGGCCGTCATTGGCAGGGTTGTCACAACCAATTTAGCTAGATCCACCATTCCAGCACTGTTTAACAGGTATTTGCATGCCCCTTTCTAAGCGTATTATTCCCTGCCTGGATGTGGATGGCGGCCGGGTGGTTAAAGGTGTTCGCTTCGTTGAAATCAACGACGCTGGTGATCCGGTTGAGGTGGCCCGCCGCTACTCAGAAGAAGGTGCCGACGAGGTAGTATTCCTCGATATAACCGCCAGTTCAGATGACCGTGAAACCATTGTCCATGTGGTAGAACAGGTGGCTGATCAGGTGTTTATTCCGTTGACGGTTGGCGGTGGCATCCGGGAACTGGCGGATGTTCGGCGGATGCTTAACGCCGGCGCCGATAAAGTCGCGATTAACACTGCCGCAGTGAATCGACCAGAATTTGTCCGCGAAGCTGCGCAACATTTCGGTTCTCAATGTATCGTGGTGGCAGTGGATGCCAAGCAGACAGAAAGCGGGTGCTGGGAGGTTTTTACCCACGGCGGTCGCCGGGCAACGGGTATTGATGTGGTGGAATGGTGTCGCCAAATGGCGGATTCTGGTGCCGGCGAAATATTGCTCACCAGTATGGACAGAGATGGCACCCGAGAAGGTTTTGATCTGGCGTTGACGCGGGCAGTCGCCGATGCGGTGCCGATACCGGTTATCGCTTCGGGAGGGGTGGGTGATCTGAACCATCTGGTGGCAGGCGTCCGTGATGGCGGCGCGGATGCCGTGTTAGCAGCCAGTATTTTTCATTTTGGCGAGTACACAATTGATGCCGCCAAACAGGCGATGGCCCAGGCCGGGCTTACCGTGAGAGAGCGCTGATGGATATGTCGCAGGATTCAGGAAACTGGCTGTCTGAGGTGACCTGGAACGAGGACGGTCTACTGCCGGCCATCGCTCAGGACCATGTTTCTGGTCGCGTGCTAATGATGGCCTGGGTGAACCCGGAGGCGCTAAAGATGAGCGTCAGTAGCGGTTTTGCGGTTTACTGGTCACGATCGCGGCAGGCGTTGTGGAAAAAAGGTGAACAGTCAGGTAATCGCCAGCGGCTGGTTGAGATTAGCCTGGATTGTGATGGTGATACCCTGCTCCTTAAGGTTGAACAGCTGGGTGATATTGCCTGTCATACTGGGCGACAGAGCTGTTTTTATCGGCGGCTAGATGACCGAGGCGAGTGGCAGATTGTCGATGCCGTGTTACGGTCGCCAGAACAGATGTACGGAAATGACAAAAATGACCAGAGTGAATAACCTGAATGGCTAATCCGGCGATGGATCGGGCGGCCATGGGAGAAGTTATCGGCGAGCTTGCGGCAGTTCTGGAGACGCGTAAGCAGGCAGACCCTGAAAGCTCCTATGTGGCTTCGCTGTATGCGGGTGGCGTCGATAAAATACTTAAAAAAATTGGTGAAGAAGCGACCGAGGTGGTGATGGCTGGCAAGGACGGTGATCCGCAGGCAATCATCGCTGAAGCAGCCGACCTTAGTTTTCATTTAATGGTCCTGCTAGTACAACAGGGAATTGGGCCAGAGGCGGTTGCTGCAGAGCTGCAGCGCCGGTTTGGATTGTCCGGCCTGGAAGAGAAGGCTCAGCGCTCCAGCTGAATGTCTGGCTATCGTTATTTGTTGGGATTAGGTCCGCGCTGCGGTCGTTAATTTAGAGGGTTTTACCATGGGTATGGGTGGGATTAGTGTTAGCTCCCTGCTAATTATTTTGGTCATCGTGCTGGTGCTGTTTGGCGGTAAACGAATACGCAGCCTCGGGGATGATTTAGGCGGGGCAATCAAGGGCTTTCGACACGCCGTCAAAGAGGGCGATAAAAACGACGGTGAGATAGAGGCGGGAGAAGACTCACCGCCGCCATCGATCGCTGCCGACGACCCGAAAAAGGACTAATGGAGCTTGAGTCGCTTTGTTTGACGTAGGCTTCTGGGAATTAGCAGTTATTGGTCTGGTGGCGCTGATGGTGATCGGACCCGAGCGGCTTCCGGCGGTCGCTCGCACTGCCGGTTTATGGGTAGGTCGGCTGCGACGGGTAGCCGGCAGCTTCCGGGAAGACCTGGAGCGAGAGCTTCGTACCGATGATCTAAAACGGAGCCTGGTGGCAGAACGAGACGCGCTGGCGGCGCCAATCCGCGAAGTGGCGGATGAATTGCGTTCCACGGTTAATGACGCGGCGGCTGAAGTGAGCCAGGTGCCGACGGATGCCCCCCAGGGCGACTCGACCGGAGCAAAGACTACTAGCGCTGTAACTGAATCACGCTCCGCGCCACCAAATGAGTAATCAGCCAAGCTCCGGAGAGTTGCCGCTCACCGGTCACCTGATGGAACTACGGCAGCGGTTAATGCGGTCATTAATCGTGGTGACCGGGTTCATCGTGGTGTTGATGCCTTTCTCAAGAGAACTTTATGCCTTTCTGGCGACGCCATTGCTCGCGGCTCTGCCCGCGGATACCGGTTTAATCGCGACTGGCGTTGCGGCCCCATTTCTGGCGCCTTTTAAGCTAGTTGCAGTATTGGGCGTGTTTGGTTCGGCCCCTTATTTGCTCTATCAGTTGTGGAGTTTTATTGCACCAGGTCTTTACCGGCATGAGCAGCGTCTGGCGGTGCCGTTATTGATTTCAAGCGTGGTGCTGTTTTACTGCGGAGCGGCCTTTGCCTACTACGTGGTGTTTCCGCTGGTGTTTGTGTTTTTTACTCAGGCAGCGCCGGAAGGCGTGGCGGTGATGACTGATATTTCCGCCTATCTTGATTTTGTACTGAAGTTGTTTTTTGCTTTTGGGATTGCATTTGAGGTGCCGATCGCGACGCTACTACTGGTGCTTTCGGGTATTGCCAGTCGTGAGCAACTGGCCTCTTATCGAGCTCACGTTATCGTTGCCGCTTTTGTGCTCGGGATGCTGTTAACCCCACCGGATGTGATTTCCCAGGTGTTGCTGGCGTTACCGATCTGGCTATTATTTGAGCTGGGACTGCTGCTGTCCCGGCTGGTCGGGGGTAAAAATTCCGCTGATAGTGACGGGTCAGCGGCGTCGAGCTGACTGTTCTTTGGGTCTTTCGATCACGGCCAGTTCAATTTCGAGCTGTTTGCCCCGCCGCAGAAAGGTCACGGCAACGGTCTGTTCTGGTACCAGTCCGGAAATCGTGTTCAGTGCCTGATTAGCATCGTTCAGCTTAATACCATCAATTGCAGTAATGATGTCCCCCGGTCGTAGACCGAGCTGGTGAGCGGGGGTGTTGCGGTAAACCCCTGCAACAATGACTCCCTGCAGGCTTTTAAGACCAAACGAAGTAGCCAGATCTCGATCAATGTTCTGTAGTTCGAGGCCGAGCCAGCCCCTGACCACTCGGCCATTGTTCACCAGCTGGTCGAGGATGCGTTGAGCCAGGGCCGCCGGCACCGCAAAGCCGATGCCCTGAGAGCCACCCGACTGGCTATAAATAGCCGTGTTAATACCGACAAGTTCACCAGCAGGATTCACCAGTGCGCCGCCGGAATTGCCCGGATTGATAGCCGCGTCAGTTTGAATGAAATCCTCGAAGGTATTAATCCCGAGATGTTGTCGACCGGTAGCGCTGACAATTCCCATGGTGACTGTCTGGCCGACGCCAAAAGGGTTTCCTATTGCCAGAACCACGTCACCGACCAGCAGCTGGTCGGATTGGCCAAATTTCAAGCTGGTCAGGTCGGGTAGATCAATTTCAAGCAGTGCCAGATCGGTACCAGGGTCGCTGCCAATCAGTTGTGCCTGGGCGCTACGACCATCATTCAGGGCAACTTTAATTTCGTCGGCGCCAGCAATGACATGATTGTTGGTGAGTACGTAGCCGTCAGCGCTAACCAGTACGCCGGAGCCGAGGCTTGATTGAATGCGTTCTCGTGGCACCTGGGGTCCACCAAAAAACTGTTGAAACAGCGGGTTATCCAGGAGCGGGTGAAGGCGTCGTTTAATGGTTTTGCTGCTATAGATATTGACCACCCCGGGGCCGGCCTGCTTTACCGCCTGGTTGAACGAGGTTTGCCAGGGTTGCCGTGTTAAAGACAGCGGTGGCTGGTCGGCGCTGATGGTTTCGTCATTGCCGCTCATGGCCCATAAAATTAATAACCCGGCTACCAGTCCAGCGATAGTGGCCTGCAGACCGAATCTTAATAGCGGAGAAGCACTCATCGGGATTGTCTCAGTGGGGTTGTCTGGAAAAGGCATCGTTGCACAGAGGCCCCAGATAACGCCTCAGGAGAAGGATACCTCTATCAATTGGCCGCCGGGTTTGCCTAGCCAATTTATCGGTAATTTGAGAGAATAACCGGCTTTGCAAATTGTACCCTGAGTCGATGTTTCCGGCGCTGTCGAAGGCGGCTGCGTTGAATCAAGTTGGGGGTATCTCCTTAAAGGTTTGAGGGATTTTAGATGAGTGGCGACGAGGTGGATCTCGGCAGGCGCAGGATGATCACCGGAGCGACGGCGGTCACCGGTGGCGTCGGCGCAGCGTGTGTGGCAGTGCCTTTTGTTTCGTACTGGGAGCCAAGTGTGGCGGCTCAGGCAGCGGGAGCGCCGGTTGAGGTGGACATTAGTGAGTTGCGTCCCGGCGAGAAAATCACCGTGGAATGGCAGCGTAAACCGGTATGGGTTATCCGCCGTACTGAAGAAGAGCTGGCAACTTTGCAGGGCCATGAGGACAGTCTTCGCGATCCGCAAAGCGAGGAGTCGGACCAGCCTGACTATGTCGCCAATGCAAACCGTTCGCTGAAACCAGAGTATCTGGTGATGATCGGGATTTGTACCCATCTGGGTTGTTCCCCGACGTTTGATCCCGGTCGCGAGTTAGAAAGTGGCTGGAGTGGTGGGTTTTTCTGTCCCTGTCACGGCGGTAAATATGACCTGGCCGGGCGGGTTCTTAATGGTGTTCCACCACCCAAAAATATGGCGGTACCCCCTCATCGTTATTTGAGTGACACGGTAATACTGGTTGGTGAAGACGAGGGAGTAGCCTGATGGTAGCCCGACTTAAACAAATTGCGTGCGGGTTGATCGGCTGGATCGATGCCCGTTTCCCAATGACCAAATGGTGGAACGAACACCTGGCGCAATACTATGCGCCGAAGAATTTTAATTTCTGGTATTTTTTCGGCTCACTGGCGCTTCTCGTGCTGGTCAATCAGATACTCACCGGTATCTTTCTGACCATGAACTACAAGCCGTCAGAAGCCGATGCCTTTGCGTCGGTGGAATACATCATGCGCGATGTCAGCTGGGGCTGGCTGGTGCGTTACATGCATTCCGTGGGAGCGTCACTGTTCTTTGTGGTGATTTATCTGCACATGTTTCGTGGGCTGATATACGGTTCCTACAAGAATCCTCGGGAATTGCTGTGGCTGTTTGGCATGGTGATCTATCTGCTGCTGATGGCTGAGGCCTTTATGGGTTATCTGCTGCCATGGGGGCAGATGTCCTTCTGGGGTGCGCAGGTGATTATCAATCTGTTTGGCGCCATTCCTTTTGGTATTGGTGATGCGCTGACCGTCTGGATTCGTGGTGATTTTGCCGTCGGAGATCCAACCCTTAATCGGTTCTTTGCGCTCCACGTTGCGGCGATTCCGTTGCTGCTGGTTGCGTTGGTGTTCTTTCACATCATTGCGCTGCATGAAGTGGGTTCAAATAACCCTGATGGCATTGAGATTAAGAAAAACAAGGGCCCAGACGGGATTCCGCTGGACGGCATACCGTTTCATCCTTACTACACGGTGAAAGACATATTCGGCACCGGGATGTTCCTCATCCTGTTTGCACTCATCGTCTTTTTTGCGCCGGAGATGACCGGGAAGTTCCTTGAGCCGGACAATTTTGTCGCTGCCGATGCGATGGTGACCCCTGAGCACATCGCACCGCTCTGGTATTTCGCCCCTTTCTACGCGATTTTGCGAGCAGTGCCGGATAAGCTGATGGGCGTGATGGCAATGGGTGGGGCCATTGGGGTGATGTTTCTATTGCCCTGGCTGGACCGCTCCAAGGTAAGGTCGATTCGTTACCGCGGGCCGCTTACCAAAATTGCGGTGACCCTGTTTGTGATCTCCTTTCTGGTCCTGGGCGCACTTGGGACCATGCCTGCTGGCGACGTGGAGACCTGGATTGCCAGGATCTGTTCGGTAATCTACTTCGGGTTCTTTCTGCTAATGCCGATCTATACCTCGATCGAAAATACCTTGCCTGAACCTGACCGGGTGACGATGAAATGAGCAAAGCTATTAGAAAGTTTCTGTTATCCATGATTGCCCCGGCATTACTGCTCGTGTCGGGAGGAGTGTCTGCTTCGGGTGCTTCGGTCGATGTCCACGTTGACATCGACCTTGGCAACCAGGCGGCATTGCAGCGCGGGGCTCGCACCTTTGTAAATTACTGCGTCAGTTGCCACAGCGCCAAGTACATGCGCTACAGCCGAATGGCGGAGGATATCGGCCTGAATGAAGAGCTGGTGGAAGCCAACATGCTCTTTACGGGCCGGAAGGTGACTGACCATATGTTGGTGGCTTTTGACCCAGAGGATGCTAAACGCTGGTTGGGACAGGCACCTCCGGATTTGACCCTGGTCGCTCGTAGTCGTGGTCCCGACTGGATATATGCCTATCTGACCAGTTTCCATCGTGACGCTGATCGCCCCTGGGGTGTAAACAACCCAATATTGCCCGGGACGACCATGCCAGCGGTATTGTCGGGCCTGCAGGGTGAGCAGGAAATGGATGCCGACGGACACCTGCATTCAGTGACCGAAGGCGAGCTGTCTGAGGCTGAGTTCAACGACCTGGTGAAAGATCTGGTGAGTTTCCTGGTTTATATCGGCGAACCGGCTAAGCTGGTGCGTGGTAGTCTCGGCGTTAAAGTTATCCTGTTTCTGATGGTTTTTACCTTTCTTGCTTACTTATTGAAGCGCGAATACTGGAAGGACGTTCACTAAACCCCGTGAAAATTACCGCATCAGGCAGTCGTCAACCGGAAACAAAATAGATGAATCTCTATTCAGGGAAAGATTGCCCCCATAGTCAACGCGCTCGCATCGTCGCGTGCGAAAAAGACATCAATATGGAGGTGCAGTGGGTGGATGAGGAAGATCCGCCTCAGGAAGTTTATGAGCTCAACCCTGACAATGACCTGCCTGTTCTGGTCGACCGTGATCTGGTACTCCATAATTCCTACGTGATTATGGAGTACCTTGATGAGCGATTTCCGCATCCGCCGTTGATGCCCGTTGACCCGGTCGCGCGGGCGCAAGCCCGGTTGATGCTCTACAGCATTGACAATGACTGGTATTCAGCCATGTCTGAACTGCTGGCTGGGGGGTCGAAGAAATCTCAGGAGGTTGCTAGAAAGGCGATCCGTGATGGCCTGACAGCGGTGGCTCCCATGTTCTCTCGCCAGGAATTTGCAGTCGGTGATGCCTTTAGCCTGGTGGATTGTTCGTTAGCACCGCTGATCTGGCGCCTGCCCCAGCTTGAGGTCGTGCTACCCAAAGCGGCGGCCCCGCTACTGGCCTATGGGAATCGTTTATTTAAACGGGAAGGTTTCCGGTTGAGTCTCGGTCAGGTTGAGCGCGAGACCCGCGCCGAGGCGCTGGCGCAAAGCTAATGGACAACAATGAAACTGGTGCGCTGACGTCAAGCCGCCCCTATTTGCTACGCGGCTTTTACGAGTGGATCGTTGATAACAGTTTGACACCCTATATTCTGGTAAACGCGACCCATCCGGGTGTGATGGTGCCGCCGGAGTCGGTGGTTAATGGGCAGATTGTGCTCAACATCAATTCTGCCGCCGTGCAGCGGCTGACACTGGATAACGATGCGGTACGTTTTGGTGCTCGCTTTGCGGGTACCCACTGGGAGATTTGTGTGCCGGTGGGGGCAGTGCTAGCGATTTATGCCAAAGAAAACGGCCGGGGTATTACCTTTAGCGATGATGATGAAGATCAGCCGGGTGAGCCACCTTCGGGTGGGTCCAGTTCGCCTGCTAGCAGTCGGCCGCAACTGAAACTGGTTACCTAGCACCCTCAGGTTTGGCTAAAAGCCTGTTCTCTCGTTAATTGCATCAGGAAACATCACCGCTGTCGGTTGTTGTGCGGATACGTTCAAGCAGTGCGGTGGTTGAGCGCTGGAATCTGAACGGGATGCTGAACACCTGCCCGCCGCGTGCCGTTACTCCTTCTGCGCCGACTATCTGATCGACTGACCAGTCACCCCCTTTCACCAGTATGTCGGGCTTCACCAGTTCAATTAGCGCCGCAGGTGTGGGCTCTCCAAACGGAATAACCGCGTCTACTGACTCCAGTGCAGCGAGCAGGGCCATGCGGTCATCGAGTGGGTTAATCGGGCGGTCGTCCGCTTTGTTCTGGCGTTTCACCGATTCGTCCGTATTGACCGCCACTACCAGGCTTTTTCCCAGTTGCCGAGCCTGATCGAGGTAATCTATATGCCCCCGGTGGAGAATATCGAAGCAACCATTCGTGAACACTAATGGCCGGGGCAGGTTGTTAATCACCGCCGCGATATTACCGGTGATCATCTTGCGCTGGTAATTGCCCTCGGCCGACGTTTCAGTGTCGGCTCCGCTGGAAGCCATTAGTCTATGTACTCGAACAGGGTGATGACCGACTGCACGCCGGCCGTTTTGCGAGCTACCAGCGCCGCCTGTGCACCATCTTTGCGGCTGCACAGCCCCAGCATAAACAGTCGTCCGTTTTCGCTGACAATTTTAAAGCGGTTGGCGTTAAGGTCTTTTTCGAGGAGTAGCCGGGTTTTAACTTTGGCCGTCAGGTAGGTGTCGCTGACCCTGCTCATCCCGCTGCTTGGCGCCGCCAGGGTTAACTCGTTGTGGATTCGGCGTAAATTCGGAATACCCCTTAGCAGGTCGTCCAGTTGATTGCGGGTTTTTTCATCCCGAACTTCTCCGGTAATTAGCAGTACCCGGTTATAGCTGGTGAAGTTCATGTGGTTGCCGCCAGCGATAGACGGATTGCCGCGCAGGATACGTCGCGCACTGCTCTCAATCTGCTGGTCTTCTATGGTCGCCCCGAGCGTACGCTTGTCACTGGCGATTACGGTACCAGTGGCGACGCCAACCACCATTTCCGCACAGCCGCTGCAGAGCAACAGGCTTGCGGTTAGCAGAAACGGCAGCCGAAACTGTCTGGTCAAGTTTGCGAGTGTCATCATGCCTGACTGACACCAAGTAACTGGCGATCAATCAGGTCACAGAGGCAGTGGATAATTAGAATGTGAACCTCCTGTATACGCGGTGTCGAACTGGATGGAACGCGCAATTCAATGTCACTGTTAGCCAGCTGATCAACCAGCGCACCGCCATCGCGACCGGTGAGGGCGATGACGGCCATTTCACGATTATGGGCGGCGTGAATTGCTTTAAGGATGTTAGCGCTGTTTCCGCTCGTGGATATGGCCAGCAACAGATCGCCAGGTTGCCCCAGTGCCTGCACCTGCTTGGAAAAAATTTCGTCGAAGGAATAGTCGTTGCCAATGGCCGTAAGCGTTGAGGTATCGGCGCTCAGGGCGATAGCCGGTAACCCGGGCCGTTCCATTTCAAACCGGTTTAGCATCTCTCCCGAAAAATGCTGGGCGTCGCCGGCGGATCCGCCGTTCCCGCAGCTCATTATTTTGTTCCCATTAAGCAGTGCGGTGGTCATGCGGTCGCCGGCGGCAGTGATGGCGGCCGGCAGTTGTGTCGCCAGGGTGGCTTTTAACGCAGCGCTCTCCTGGAAAAGTTCCGCCACGCGAGCCTGTGCTTTGGAGAATTCGGACATTGTTCACCTGTTAACTAAATTAAAGTGGGGTCGGTGCCGGGTGCGCCTGGCACCTGGGGGCCGTTGCGCCTGACCAGGTATCGTCAGGAAGAAAAAGCGTTCTTGATCCAGCGTAGATTTTGTTCGCTTATATCACCGTCAAAGTCGACCGTGTCGAAGCGGCAAATTCTATCGAGCCGGCCACCGCCATGCTTGTTTTTTTCGGCTGGTTTCGAGTCACCGAGCAGATAGAGTTGCGCTGTCTTTATGAGTTTAGCCTGTTTTGTCGAATCGATCGTCTCCACAGCGCTGCCAAAGCGATTGCTTTTACGGCTGCGTACTTCAATGAAGACGAGAATATTGCCGTCCTCCATGATCAGGTCGATTTCTCCCTGGCGACCGCGAAAATTTCTCGTCACCAGGGTCAAACCCTGGGCTTTCAAATATCGTTCGGCAGCCCTTTCAGCGGCATAACCGCGGTCTTGAGAGCTACCTGGCGAGAATTTCATGGCCGGCCCGGTTAATGCCAGCTGGAATGTTTAACGGGGGTTCCACGGCGAAACCGTCCACAGGTGAGCTGACCGTGAACGCGGCCAGCTTTATCAATGGTCAGGCTTCCAGTGGCGCCCTCGTGGCTTCGAAGATGGCTGCTTGTGAGTGATGGCAGGTAGGCGACAATTCCGAAGGCATCCTGACCAAGGGCGTTGATGCGCGGTAACGCCTGGTCGTGCGTCCCGCCCGAAAAAATGGTGGGAGCATCACAGAACCGAATCTGATTGAGGTCCTGATTGAGTGGCGGGTTGGGTGAGCCTGAGTAGAGGTGAGAGGTAGCAAATATCGGTAAGTCGTCGGCCTGGTGAAAGCGAAACTGAGGACGGATGGCGCGGGCCTGTTGGGCGAAGGCAGCGAGGAAAATGAAGTCGATATCCTGTCGGCGGCGAGGCGTAAATTGCAGCGGTACCGCTAACCGCTGCGCCAGCCGCTGGTGGCGTTTCTTGCTTTCGTCCAGATCGAGTAAGGCCATTATCTGGTTGGAGAAGTCGCTAGCGGCCGCCGGATAGGCGTGTTGGTTGGCCAGGGAGCCACCTAGTTGGCGCCAGTTTTGTTCAAATGATGATTTCAGGCGGATGCCCAACGGGGTGTCCGGGAAGAAAATGGACGCCCGCCGATGCCCCAGTGTCCAGGCGAGGCGCGACAGCTGAGCGATCTCATCTTCCGGACTGAGTCCAAACTGGACTAGCTGGGGCGTTACCTGGCCGGGTAGCTCAACGCGGTTGAGCGCCAGCGTGGGTACCGTAATGAGCTGCTGTTCAACGAGCTGTCGAATGTGCTGCTTATCCAGCGGGCCAATAACCAGCTCTGCGCCGTCAGTGATCGCCTGGCGATAAAGTGGCGCGATATCCGCTGTGTTTCCGCTATCGTAGCTACGTAGAGTCACCCGGGTGGCTGCGAGCGGATCGGTAAAATAACTCGTCATCACGCCCTGGTGCAGGACTGCCGCAGCCTGGGCCATGTCGCCGGTATAGGGGAGTATCAGTGCGACCTGGGTGGGCAGGGCAGAACGGCTAAGCTCCGGCTGGGCCAATTCCGTCATCAGGGCGGCATCTAACTGGACGAACGGAAACTCCTGCTGCCAGCGGTTAATCTGAGCAACGGTCTGACCCGGGTTGTCGTTGCTGCGATTGATCGCTGCCAGGCGAAAAAAAGGTAACAGGACTTCAGGTGTCTCGTGAGCACTACGATTTAAAAAAGCGAGCGGAAATCGCCCGAGTTCCGATAATATTTCAGCCTGTAACGCGGTGCGTCTCTTCGTTGAAGTGACATTGGCTAGCTGGGTAGCCAGATCGAGCAGTAATTGCGGAAGCTGACCGGTCGATGCTTCAGCGGGTTGCTCCAGTCTGGCCAGTAGCTGTTCCGCCTGGGCTTTTAGCCCGGGTGAAACCGACAGCTGATCGACAAACGCCAGAGCCCGGCGCGCGGCGGCACTTTCCCTACGATTAATATGGACTTTTGCGATTAGAAGTTGTCGGCGCAGTAGCCATTCATCGCTATCGGTCGAGAAATCCAGTTGCTCAGCCAGAGCCAGCGCTGTTTGATCCGCGCCTGCGATTAGCCACTGTTCCGCTGCTTCAAGGTTTATGCGTCCTGCCTGCATCGGTGGGGCGCTCGTCGCAATTGCCGCTAGCGCCTCCGCCCGCAGCTCTGCGGCAGGTAACCCCATCGCTTGAGCGCGGGCTTGCTGATACCCGGGCTGAGCGACTGTCGGAGCGGGAGCTTGAACGGTGTTAACGCAGCCCTGCACAGCCACTATGACGAGGGCAAATAACGCCAGTTGGACCAGCCGTTGCGGCGGTTGAACGGTTACCATTTGCTTGTTAGTTTGGGAAATTGAATTAGCCACGCCGAGGAGCGTTTTTTAGATTGGAAGCATTAACGGAAACGCTTGTATCTTCCGCATTGTACGTGGTCGCTACCCCCATTGGGAACCTCGCCGACATCAGTTTAAGGGCGCTGCATATCCTTGAGGGCGTCGATCAGATTGCTGCC
Source organism: uncultured Gammaproteobacteria bacterium (assembly GCA_913060775.1). GTDB lineage: Bacteria > Pseudomonadota > Gammaproteobacteria > Immundisolibacterales > Immundisolibacteraceae > QNFC01. The sequence continues at coordinate 15,991 of CAJXVN010000006.1, forward strand.
GAAGATACCCGTCACAGTAGTCGATTGCTTAACCATTATGGAATTCAGTCGTCGTTGATCTCACTCCATGAACATAATGAACAGGTGCGAACAGAAGAATTGATTAACTGTCTTGCGCAGGGTCAAAACGTTGCGCTCATCAGTGATGCGGGTACGCCGCTAATCAGTGATCCAGGCTATGGCCTGGTGCAACGGGTTGCCGCTGCCGGTTATCGAGTAATCCCAATTCCAGGGGCCTGTGCAGTGGTAACGGCTCTCTCAGCCGCGGGACTGCCCACCGATGCGTTTACTTTTGTTGGTTTTTCGCCGAGTAAGGCGGGGGCTAGAAAGCGGTTTTTTGAGAGCCACGCGGGGCGCCAGGAGACCTGGGTGTTTTATGAGTCCCCAAGACGCCTGGTAGCCAGTTTAGAAAACCTGTTAGACGCTGTCGGAACGGATCGACAGGTGACCATCGCCCGAGAATTGACCAAGATGCACGAAACGCTATTACGAGGCGAGCTTGGCGAGCTGGTAGACAATTTACGCGCGGATCCCGGGCAATGCCGAGGTGAAATTGTGGTGCTGGTCAATGGCTTGCCGGCGATGGAGGTAGCGGCGCTGGATGATGATGCCGATCGGCTGCTTAAATTGCTGCTGGCCGAGCTGCCCGTTACCCGAGCAGCCCAGATAGTGGCGCATTATCGAGACCTGCCGCGACGCCAAGTTTACCAACGAGCACTGACCTTACAGGAGTAAACCGGTGATCTCGCTCCCAGGTGCCAAATTATTCAGTGGATCGGTTGCCTTGTTGTGACAGGTTCGTCGGTTTTCGCGCACAATAGGCGCGGGAGTCGGCCAGGCAATCGCGTGCTGTTTACAGCGCGAGGAAAGTCCGGGCTCCGTAGGACAAGGTGCCAGGTAACGCCTGGGGGGTGTGAACCCACGGAAAGTGCCACAGAAAACAGACCGCCATTTTTAATGGTAAGGGTGAAAAGGTGCGGTAAGAGCGCACCGCGCTACTGGTAACAGTAGTGGCAGGGCAAACCCCACCTGGAGCAAGACCAAATAGAGGAACCGTCAGCTTCGGCTGCAAGGCGTGGTCCGCGCTGTTCCTGGGTAGGTCGCTAGAGCCCTTTGGTGACGAGGGGCGCAGATGAATGATTGTCCTCGACAGAACCCGGCTTATCGGCCGACTCCCACCCAGTTTTGTTAGCGACTCGAACGGTGATCAATAACCTTCGAGTTTTAGTCGCAGGTCCGTGACGTTGGTGGCGTTGCTGAGGGCCACTTCTTCAGTAATGGTTTCAGCTTTAACCAGGGTCAGCAGGCAATCGTCAAAGCTGATCATGCCGTGCTGTGCGCCGTTGGCGATGGCCTGAATCATCTCTCCCTGACGACTCGGGTCTTCGATCATGTCCTGAATGGTTTTGGTGACCACCATAACCTCAAAGACCATGACGCGGCCTTTGCCGTCGGCCCGGGGGACGAGTCGCTGACTGATCACACCCTTCAGGTTCTGGGCCAGCGCGATCCGCACGGTCTGCTGCTCTTCTGGCGGAAAGTTAGACAGAAGTCTGGTTAACGTCTCCATGGCTCCGGAAGCGTGAAGCGTGGAGAGCACCAGGTGACCCGTATCCGACGCCTTTACAGCCGTATTAATCGTAATCGCATCGCGCAGTTCACCAATAAGAATGACATCCGGGTCCTGACGCAAGGCTGAGCGCATTGCATCAGTAAACGACGGGGTGTCGATACCCACTTCGCGCTGGTTGATGATTGAGCGCTTATCGGCGAAGACGAATTCGATGGGGTCTTCGATGGTAACGATATGTTTGGCAAAACTCCGGTTGATGAGGTCAATCAGCGCAGCCAGCGTGGTTGATTTGCCCGAACCCGTGGGCCCGGTGACCAGCACCATGCCACGCTTCAGTTGCGCAAATTTATCCAGCGCATCGGGCATCGCCAGTGCCTTGGGATCGGGCATGTCCGAGGGGATCAGTCGTAACACCATGCTCACGCTGCCGCGTTGCCTGAACAGGTTGACCCGTACCCGGCCAAAATCATCAAAGCCTTTGGCTAAATCGATCTGGTTGGTGGTCGCAAATTCAGTGCGCTGAGTCTCGTCAGTGAGGGTTTCGAGCAGACCCACCATCGCTTCGGCCGACAGGGGCGGTAATGAGTCGATGGCCTTGATGCTGCCGGAAAGTCGGAAATAGGGTGCGGAACCGGTTTTGATGTGGATGTCTGACACCCCCATTTTCACCGCATTACGGATCAGTAGCTGCATGTACTGCTCAGCATTACCAGCCGGGCCAAACAGGGATGAATCCGATGGCGAGGGGGCGTTGGTTTCACTCATGGGTGGTTATCTCCGAGCAGCAGATTGCCGTTTTTTTTAGTGCATTTAGGTAGCCGATTGTATCGGGTTAGGAATCTCGACTCCACGCCTGCCGATCGATCTTAAGGCGCTTGTTGTGTAAGCAATATTTCGCTTGACACGGATTGTCGTAAGCCCTAGATTTGCCTTCGAGTGGGAGTGGGTGGATAAAAATGGCATAAAGTGGGAAAAGGTGGCAACTTAAAGCGATGTTTCGTGGTGTCAACAATATAAACCTGGATGTGAAAGGTCGGATGGCAGTACCAGCACGCCATCGCGAGCAGTTTGCAGTGGGTGATCAGTATGAGCTGATGTTGACGCTGGCCCATCGAGGAACCTGCCTGCTGCTCTATCCCCTGTCTGAATGGGAAATGATTGAGCGGCGGTTGATCGAGCTTTCTGATTTAAATAATTCTGCTTATCGCCTTAAACAGATTTTGCTTGGCCACGCGAATCTATGTGAGTTTGACGGCAGTGGTCGAGTGCTGATTCCCCCCGTGCTTCGTGAGCATCTGCAAATAGGCAAGCGGGCTGCGCTGGTGGGCATGGGCAACAAACTTGAGCTGTGGCAGGAAGAGCGCTGGCAGGAAGAGCGTAATTTGAGTTTAAGCCAGATCGGTGAAACCGATCTTGAGGCTTCGGAGGAATTAAGCGGGTTAACCCTTTAACCACCTAATGAATAAACGACCCCATATACCGGTAATGCTGGAGGAGGCTATTCAGGCCCTCGCTTTGCACGACGACGGTATTTATCTGGATGGGACCGCTGGGGCGGGTGGTCATAGCGCGGCCATTGTTGAACAGTTGGGTGATCAGGGTCGCCTTATCGCGATTGATCGCGATCCGTCGGCGGTCGCCACCGTGAAAACACGATTTGCCGCTGATGAGCGAGTTGAAGTGATTCATTCGCCTTTTTCAAAAATGGCGGCAGTGGTCGAAGGGCTGGGGCTCGTTGGCCGCATCAACGGGATTTTGCTTGACCTGGGTGTCTCTTCCATGCAGCTAGATCAGCCTGATCGTGGGTTTAGTTTTATGCGCAGCGGTTCGCTGGATATGCGTATGGATACTGCAAATGGGGTCACCCTGGCCGACTGGCTGGCGGAGGTGGACGAGGAGCGGTTAATCCGGGTGCTTCGGGAATATGGCGAGGAGCGCTTCGCCAGAAAAATAGCGCGTGCCATTCTGGAGCGCCACCGCGAACAGCCGTTGACCACGACGGGTGAGCTCGCTGAGCTCGTTGCCGATTCCATTCCCCATCACCCGCGGGACAAGCACCCGGCTACTCGTACCTTTCAGGCGTTACGGATTGCGGTAAACGACGAGCTTGGAGAGCTACAGCGCATGTTGGCCCAGGCCATTGGTCTGCTGGCACCCGGTGGTCGACTGGTGGTGCTGAGCTTCCACTCGCTGGAAGATCGCATGGTCAAGCAGTTTATCCAGAAATTCAGCCAGACTGGTCTGGATCTGCCACTCGATTTACCGGTGGTCGATCGCGTGATGAGCGCTCCATTAAAACGAGTCCGTGTGGGCAAAAAGCCGGGCCGTGTTGAGGTCCGTAATAATCCCCGAAGCCGCAGTGTCATCATGCGAGTTGCCGAACGCACAGAAACGGTTTTCGACGCCGCTGATCAGCGCTGGTCTGATTCTGGAAAAACTTCAGACCGCCAGGATTCAAATGCCGGCCAGAACCTGGCTGTGGCCGGGTGCCTGGCGTGATGACCCGTTTGAACTCAGCGATGATCGACCGCGCGGTGACGCTGGCGTTACTGGGCCTGGTCGTGGCGTCAGCGCTCGCCGTGGTCACCAATATTGATGACCGCCGCCAGGTGTTTGCGGCCCGGCAGGCACAGTTAGTGGCCAGCGACAAAGCCGATGGTCACTGGCGCCAGCTATTGCTGGAGCAGGCGGCGCAGAGCACGCAGGTAGAGGTCGATAAAGTTGCGCATCATCGGTTAAAAATGCGTCAGCCAGCGCCTGATGCAATCATTCTGGTGCGTGGCCAGTGAAACACCCTGTATTCCCTGAAACTGGCCAGCTGCGTGACGTTATGTTGCGGAGCCTGTTGCTGTTGGCCGTAGCCGGGCTCGCTTATCGAGCCTTTTACCTGCAGGTATTGCAGACCCCGTTTTTACAGGACAAAGCGGCCAATCGCCACGTCCGAGTGGTCGACGAACATGCCCACCGCGGCATGATTCGGGACCGTAACGGCGAACCCCTGGCGATTAGCACCGCGGTTAATTCTGTGTGGGCTGACCCCACTCAGTTTGTGGCAGTTCGTCACCGCTGGTCGGAACTGGCAGACCTGCTGGAAATGCCGGCCGGTAAACTGGAACAGCTTATCGGCCAGCGACTTGAGCGGCGGTTCGTCTATGTCAAACGTCGGTTGACACCGCAGCTTGCCGATCAGGTCAAGGGTTTAGGTTTGCCGGGGATCTATCTGCAACGAGAATATCGTCGTTATTACCCGACTGGCGAAGTCAGTGGACACCTGCTCGGGTTTACCAACATCGATGATCTGGGTCAGGAAGGCATTGAACTGCAGTTCGATCAACTGCTAAGTGGCCAGCCGGGTCGTACGCGGGTGGTTCAGGATCTTTACCGGCGCTGGGTCCAACCCGTGGAGTCACTTGAACCCGCGTTGTCGGGTAGTGATATGACCCTGACCCTGGACAAGCGGTTGCAGTACCTGGCCTACCGAGAATTAAAAGCCGCGGTGCATCGGCACCGGGCCGCTTCCGGGTCGGTGGTGCTGCTCGATATTCCCAGTGGCGATATTCTGGCGATGGTCAATCAACCTTCCTTTAATCCCAATGAGACCAGTGGTCGGACACCGGCAAAAGTACGTAACCGGGCGGTAACTGACGTGTTTGAACCGGGTTCGACGATTAAGCCTTTTATTATCGCAGCGGCCCTGCAGGCCGGTATCTACCGTTCGGATAGTCTGATCGATACGCGTCCCGGTGTGTTAGAAGTGGGCGGGCATAAAATACGCGATCACCGTTCCTTCGGCCGTATTACCCCCAAACAGATATTGCAGAAATCCAGCAACGTTGGGGCAGCACGGGTTGCCCTGGGGATGGATGCAGCACAGATTGAAGAGGCGTTACGCAGCCTCGGTATTGGGAGGTCAACCGCCTCGCAACTGCCAGGCGAATCCGATGGCATTCTGGCGCCAGCCCATAGCTGGCGAAAGCTGGACCAGGCGACGATGGCCTTTGGGTATGGTCTTTCGGTGACGCCGCTGCAACTGGCAAAAGCCTATGCGATTTTAGGCAACCAGGGTCGTGATGTTTCTCCACGGATTGTTTCGCAGCCGGCCGCTGCCAGGCCAGCCCAGGTGATTACGCCCGAAGTCGCCGATAGTGTGGTGAGGATGCTGGAAGCGGTGGTGACGCCGGAAGGGACTGCCATGCAGGCCGACGTGGAAGGCTATCGAATCGCGGGGAAAACCGGCACCGCCCATCTGTTTCGCAAAGGTGGTTACGACAAAGAGCGCTACGTGGCCACCTTCGCCGGACTGGCGCCTGCCAGTGCTCCTCGCCTGGCAATGGTGATTACCATCCAGGACCCGAAAGGCGAGGCTTACTATGCCGGCGACGTCGCTGCGCCGGTTTTTGCTCGAGTAATGAGTCGGGCATTACAGCTACTCCACATTCCCGCCGATGGAGATTCGCTGCCGACTCGCCTTGTTCAGCCCAAAGGAATCCCCGCATGAATTCGCCCGCTCCCGTGAGAAGTGTCCTCCTGTCTGAACTGTTACTCGGTGTGGTCGAAGTCGCTGCCGATCAGGAATGTTCGATCACCGGTATCACTGACGATAGCCGCGATATCCAGCCCGGATACCTGTTCATTGCTCGCAGCGGCAGTCAGGACGACGGCGCTCGCTATATCGCCGATGCGCTCAAGGCCGGGGCGGCAGCATTGCTGGTGGAGCAGGTCAGCGCAATTCCGGCGGGCTGCACCCGTCCGGCCCTGGTGGTTGAGAATTTACGAGCACACTTGAGCACGGTTGCGGGCCGTTTTCAGGGTAACCCGGCCGATCAGTTGCGACTGGTGGGAATCACCGGTACCAACGGAAAAACCAGCAGTTGTACGTTGACTGCCCAGACACTCGAACAGGCCGCGGTCATCGGCACTCGCGGATACGGGCGGTTAGGTGCAATGAAACCCGTGTGGCAGACCACTCCCGGGGCTGTTCGTCTGGCAGCCATCATGCGTGAACTGGTCGACCAGGGAGTCGATACGGTGGTGATGGAGGTCTCTTCTCATGCGCTCGATCAGCAGCGGGTGGATGGGTTAAGGTTCGATACCGTGGTCTATACCGGGATTGGCCACGATCATCTGGATTACCACGGCGACATGGAGGCTTACGCCAATGCCAAGCGTAAGCTGTTTCGCCGTGAAGGCCTGAAGTCCGCCCTGGTTAACGTTTCGGATCAGCTGGGTGAATCAATCGCGGCAGAGCTGCACGGGCGCTGCCGACTCCTGACGTTGGGGACCGATAAGGCGGATCTGAACGTCCGCGTGGTATCAAAAAGTATTGACGGGATGCAGATTGAGCTGCGTCTGGGTACCGATACCTATGAAGTACGAACACCACTGATTGGCGATTTTAACGCCTATAACCTGCTCACGGTCGCGGGCATCTTGCTGCTGCTGGACCTGCCTGGGGAAGAGATTATCCGCCGCCTGAGCGGGGTATCACCCGTGCCGGGGCGGATGGAGCGGCTCGAGGAACCGGGCCCCACGGTGGTAGTGGACTATGCCCACAATCCCGACGGGTTGCGGTCTGCCTTAACGGCGCTGAACAACACCGCGCCTGCCAACGGTGGCAAGTTGTGGTGCCTGTTTGGCTGCGGCGGTGAACGTGATCAGGGAAAACGGGCGGAGATGGGTGAAATTGCCAGTTCCCTGGCAGACGTGGTAGTTCTCACCGACGATAATCCCCGCCACGAATCACCGTTGGCCATCGTCGACCAGGTGGTTAGCGGCTGCAGCGGTGATGCAGAGGTACACCGTATTCACGATCGCCGTCAGGCAATCACCTTCGCGTTACAGCAAGCCGCTAATGAAGACCTGGTGCTGATTGCTGGTAAAGGCGATGAGCCTGATCAACTTTATGCAGCGGGTCGCTGGCGCTTCGATGACCGCCGTATTGCTCGCATTGCGATGAGTCGACGACGATGATGTCCCTGCGCGAGGCGGCCATGGTGCTCGGTTCAGTGGCCAGTGCCGATGCGTCTGCCCGATTTCTGCATATCTCCATCGACAGCCGGGAACTGTTACCCGGATCGCTGTTTGTCGCTTTGCGCGGACCGAACCATGATGGTCATGATCATCTGGGGGCAGTGGCCGCCGCCGGTGCTTGTGGTGCGGTAGTAGAACAGCGTAAATCGGTCAATTTGCCGCAACTGGTGGTATCCGATACCCGAGTTGCGTTGGCAAGGCTTGCAGAATACTGGCGTCAACGCTGGCCTCTAAAGCTGGTGGCGATTACCGGCAGTAACGGTAAAACCACCGTGAAAGAAATGACCGGTAAGATCGTCGCATCACAGGGTCCGGCGTTGATCACCGGGGGTAATCAGAATAACGAACTTGGTGTGCCACTGACCTTATTGCGAGGTCGCCCGTTTCATCAATTCGCAGTGATAGAAATGGGCATGAGCAATGCCGGAGAACTCACCCGGTTATCGGCCATTGGGCGCCCGGATATTGCCGTCATCACGAATGCAGGTTCAGCCCATCTGGAGAATTTTCGTGACAGGCAGGCGCTAGCCCAGGCAAAAGGGGAAATCTTTAACGGGTTGCGTAGCGATGGCGTGGCCGTTGTTAACGCCGATGATCCGGCTGCAGACCTATGGCGCGAGCTGGCTGCTCCCCGATCGGTGATTGATTTTGCTCTGGACAACCCGGAAGCGGCCATTCGCGGCCACTGGCGGCCAGCAGACAGCGGTGGTGTCCTGGAGGTCACCGGCGTCGCGGGTGAGTGGCGGGTTGAGTTAGGGCTGTTTGGTCGGGAAAACGGGGCCAATGCGCTTGCTGCCATTGCCGTTGGTTTCCTGTTGAAAGTCCCCGCCACCGATATGGCGGTTGCCATTGCCAGTTGTAAGCCTGTTTCGGGCCGTCTGCAGTTGCTGACACTCGCGAATGGCGGTCGGTTGATCGATGACAGTTACAACGCCAGCCCCGATTCATTAAGGCTGGCGATTGAGGTGCTGGCCCAACAACCGGGTAAACGGATACTGATTCTTGGTGACATGGCGGAACTGGGGACTGGCAGCGCAGATTTTCACCGGGAGGCTGGCCGTACTGCCCGCGCTGCGGGAATCGATCAACTATTGACTCTGGGCGAGATGAGCGAGCTGGCGACCGAGCAGTTTGGTGCCCCTGCACGGCACTATCGGGATATCGATAGCTTGTTGTTAGCAATCGGTCTGCCAAAGGCCGGCGAAACCCTGCTGGTAAAGGGGTCGAGAAGTGCCGGGATGGAGCGGGTTGTGACCGCGCTCACGGGTCAACCCAAGGGGGAGCTTCATGCGCCCACTTCGTTCGATGAGGAAGGTTAATCATGCTTTACCACCTGCTCGTTGATCTAAGTGACCAGTTTTCTGCGCTTAATGCGTTTCGCTATTTGACCCTGCGGACTATTCTGAGTGCGGTGACTGCCCTGGCTATCGCGCTGTTGATTGGGCCAAAAATGATTCGTTGGTTAAATCACCTGCGCGTTGGTCAGCAGATTCGTGACGATGGCCCGCAATCGCACCTGCAGAAGGCGGGCACACCAACCATGGGTGGCACGCTGATATTGGTGGCCATACTGGCCGGTACGCTAGCCTGGGCAGATTTGACCAATTACCGCGTCTGGGTCGCCGTGCTGGTGACCGCTGGATTCGGTGGCATCGGCTTTGTCGATGATTACCTCAAATTGAGTCGCAGCAATTCCACCGGCCTACGGGCCTGGCAGAAGCTGGTGGGGCAGCTGGTGATTGCGACCGCGGCGGGTGTTTACCTTTACGTTAATGCGGATCGCCCGGCTGAGCTGCAGTACATAGTGCCGCTATTAAAGGAAGTGCTGCTGGATTTTGGCCCCTGGTTTGTATTGGCTACCGTCGTTGTGGTGGTGGGCACCAGTAACGCCGTTAACCTCACCGATGGTCTGGATGGCCTGGCGATTCTGCCCACCGTCATGGTGGCTGCGGCGCTTGGGATTTTCTGCTACCTGTCAGGTCATCACTTTTTTGCAAGCTACCTGGCGATTCCATCGTTGCCCGGTGTCGGTGAGCTGGCGATTTTCTGCGGATCAATTACCGGAGCGGGGCTGGGTTTTCTGTGGTTCAACACTTATCCGGCACAGGTTTTTATGGGCGACGTAGGTGCCCTGGCGCTGGGGGCGGCCCTGGGTATTGTCGCGGTACTGGTTCGTCAGGAGCTGGTGTTGCTGATTATGGGCGGCGTGTTTGTGATGGAAACCGTCTCGGTGATTATGCAGGTGATTTCCTTCAAGACCACTGGGCGGCGAATTTTTGCCATGGCGCCGTTACATCACCATTTTGAGCTAAAGGGCTGGCCCGAACCGCGAGTGATCGTGCGCTTCTGGATCATTACCTTTTTACTGGTGTTGCTGGGCCTGGCAACCCTGAAATTACGATGATGAGTGTCGCCATGTCGCAGCAGCCGACCCGAAAAAAGGCCCTGATCCTTGGAGCGGGGGTTACCGGGATTTCCTGTACCCGTTATCTGCTTGCTCAGGGGTTTGACGTCACCGTTGCGGATAGTCGTAACCATCCACCCGGAACGGCTGAGCTGGAGGCGTTGCTACCTACCAATCATCTGGAGTTCGGCGTGTCGCTGGACCAGGTCTCCCTCACCGGCGTCGATAGCCTGGTGGTGAGTCCCGGCCTGCCACGCACCCTGGGTCTGCTTGATCGTGCCCGGGCGCTTGGTATTGAGGCGGTCTGTGATGTCGAAATTTTTCTGCGCCAGGCAAAGGCTCCGGTCATCGCGGTTACTGGCACCAACGGCAAATCCACGCTGGTCATGATGATCGCGCACCTGCTTCGCGCTGCCGGGGTGAATGCGCTTGCCGGGGGCAATCTGGGGCCGGCCGCGCTCGACCTGTTAGCCGAACCAACGCCCGATTATTACCTGCTTGAACTCTCCAGTTTCCAGCTTGAATGGTTGCAGGAGCCGGCACCCGCAGTGGCAGTGATCACGAACATCACACCCGATCACCTTGATCGCTATGACTCATTTGCCGATTATCGGGCCGCCAAAGCCAGAGTATTGGGTGGTGCTCAGCGGGTGGTGTTGAACCTCGATGATCGGGAGAGTCGCAAACTGGCGATGACCTTACCGGTGTCAACACCGGTTGACTGGTTCGGCGCGTCAGCCTCCGAACCCGATGCGACTTTGATCGATCTGAAAGACATCCCGTCAGTTAATGGACTGATGGGTGAGCACAACCGGATTAACGCCCAGGCTGCGTTGACCGTGGTGTCAGGTCTGGGCCTGACAGCGCAGTTACCAGCGAACTACTGGAACGGCTTTGAGGGATTGCCCCATCGATTACAACTGGTCGCTACGATCAATGGGGTTCGCTGGTTGAATGATTCCAAAGCGACCAATGTCGGCGCTACGCTGGCCGCCGCTGAGGGCCTCGCGGCTGACGAAAAGTCGCGGTTGGTGCTGGTGTTAGGCGGCGAGGGCAAGGGCCAGGATTTCGCTCCACTACGACAGCTGGTGCCGCGCCTACGCGCGGTTGTAGTGACCGGCCACGATGGGAGTCGTATCGCTAAATTATTGACCGAATGGGTGCCGGTAAAGCGCGCGGTGGACATGAATCAGGTGGTCGATATGGCGGCGGCGCTGGCCCAGCCGGGCGATACCGTGTTGTTTTCGCCGGCCTGCGCTAGTCAGGATCAGTACCGTGATTACCAGCATCGTGGCGACTGTTTTGTGGCGGCAGTTAAAGCACTCGCCCCGAAGGTGGACGAATGACCAGCGCGGTTATTAAAAATCTGGCGCCATCGCGGGGCTCGTTGGCCGGGTGGGACTGGCCGCTAATCTCGGTGGTTCTGGGGCTAGTTTCACTGGGTCTGATTTTTGTCTATTCAGCCTCCATTCCCTACGCCGGGGAACGCCTGGCTGACAGTGATTTTTTTCTGCGCCGGCAGCAAATTTTCCTCATCATCTCGATAGCGACGGCCGCCCTGGTAACGCAGGTTCCCGTCGATATCTGGCGCCGGCTGGCACTGCCGATGACCCTGCTAGGAGTGGGGCTGTTGGTACTGGTGCTGGTCCCCGGGATTGGCCGCGAAGTGAACGGCAGTATGCGCTGGATTACGGCGGCGGGCTTACGGGTACAGCCGTCCGAATGGGTCAAGGTCAGTTTTGTGTTGTACCTGGCGCTGCTATTAACCCGCCGTAATAAGGATTCAGTGGTCCCGCTGCTGGGACCGCTGGTGGTGTTGCTTTTTATTACCCTGTTGTTACTGGCTGAGCCTGACCTGGGCGCCGCCGCCGTGTTAGCCATGACCGCTGCAGGCATGCTATTTCTGGCTGGTTTACCGATAGGGCAGTTTCTACTCCTTAACACCGGATTGCTGAGTGCGGTTGCGGTGCTCACGGTAATTTCGCCCTACCGCATGGCTCGTCTCACCGCGTTTGTTGACCCCTGGGCCGATCCGCTGGCGAGCGGCTTTCAGCTCACCCAGTCGTTAATGGCGTTTGGCCGAGGCGGCTGGAGCGGCGTGGGTCTGGGCCAGAGCGTGCAAAAACTCTTTTACCTGCCGGAAGCCCATACTGATTTTCTACTGGCGGTGATTGCGGAAGAGCTGGGTCTGCTTGCCGTCCTGCTGATCATTGCCGCTTATGCTTGGCTGACCCTGCGCGCTTTCGCGATTGCCCGTAACGCACTGGCAGCGGGTAATCCGTTTGCCAGTCAGGTGGCCTATGGACTGGGGTTGCTAATCGGTGTTCAGGCACTGGTAAATATCGGTGTGAACATGGGGGTGCTGCCAACCAAGGGGCTGACCCTGCCCCTGCTCAGTTATGGCGGTAGTAGTTTGCTGTTCACCGGTCTGGCGCTGGGCCTGTTGCTGCGCATTGACCATGAAACCCGGGCGGCAACATGAGTCGGGTACTGATTATGGCCGGTGGCACGGGCGGTCACGTCATGCCAGGGCTTGCCGTGGCGGAAGTCCTGATCAGTCGGGGTGCCGAAGTGAGCTGGCTGGGAACCGTGGCTGGCATTGAGGCAACCCTGGTCCCCGCGGCCAATATCCCGCTGCATACCATTGCCAGCCGAGGTCTGCGGGGGCATGGTTGGTCACGGTTGGCCGCTGCCCCCTTTATGTTGATCCGCTCAGCCTGGCAGGCGTGGGTGTTGTTACGCCACCTGAGACCAGCCGTGGTGCTGGGGATGGGTGGCTACGCCGCTGGCCCCGGTGGTGTTGCGGCCTGGTTAATGCGAGTGCCGTTGGTGCTCCATGAGCAGAACCGGGTAATGGGGCTAACCAACCGATTGTTAAAACCCCTGGCTCGCAGGGTGCTTTACGGTTTTCCTTTCTACAGCCGTGATGACCGGTCCCGTCAGAGTTCAGAGGCAGTGGTTGGCAATCCTGTTAGTCAGGCACTATCCGCATCGCCGGCGCCGGCTACAACAGAATCGACAGCCATTCGAATACTGGTGCTGGGTGGCAGTCAGGGGGCCCGGGCGCTAAATCGATCCGTGGCGCAATGGAGTAACCGCTGGCGGAGTGGAGCTGAACAGAAGGGGAATCAAGGATACGAATTATGGCATCAGTGCGGCGGCAAATTGCTGGAGGAAACCCGCACACTGTATGGTGCCGAGGGTGCTGAAAATCGGTCCAGTGTAAGACTCGACGGATTCATTGACGATATGGCGGCTGCGTACCGCTGGGCTGATCTGGTCATTGCCCGAGCGGGCGCATTAACAATTAGCGAACTCTGCCTGGCTCGAAAACCATCCATACTGATTCCCCTGCCGAGCGCCGTGGGCGACCATCAGACGGCGAACGCTCAATACCTTGCGGAACGGGAAGCCGCGCTGCTGTTAGCGCAGGAGGACCTTGACGCTGAAAGCTTAAATTCCGCGATCGACAAGCTTAGTGACGCGGGTATCCGTCAGCAGATGATGGCCGCAGCTGGCGAACTGGCCCGGCCAGACGCAGCCGAGCGGGTGGCGCAAGCCTGCCTGGAGTGGTGCGATGCGTAATCGTATCAGTCGCATTCATTTTATCGGTATCGGTGGTGTCGGTATGAGTGGCATTGCCGAGGTGCTACTAAACGAAGGGTATCAAATCTCGGGTTCTGATCAACGAGCCAGTTTGCACACCGAGCGGCTGCAGGAACTCGGAGCAACGGTCGTTATTGGCCATCAGGGCGAGCTGATTTCAACCGTTGACGTGGTCGTCACCTCCACCGCGATTGCTGATGACAATCCGGAATTATGCGCGGCGCGGGCCGCTCAAATTCCCGTGGTTCCGCGAGCAGAAATGCTCGCCGAGTTAATGCGTCTGCGCAGTGGTATTGCCATAGCCGGAACCCACGGCAAGACCACGACCACCAGTTTAGTGGCGAGTCTGTTAGCCCAGGAAGGAATGGACCCGACTTTCGTCATCGGTGGGCAGCTAAAGGCGGCCAATAGCAATGCACGACTAGGTGCCGGTGATTATCTGGTAGCGGAGGCAGATGAAAGTGACGCTTCGTTTCTGCACCTGAATCCGCAAATCGCTGTCGTGACCAACATCGATCTGGACCACATGGAAACCTATGGCGGTGATCGAGACCGCCTGGATGAGGTATTCACCGAGTTCATCCATCGATTACCGTTTTACGGACTGGTCGTGCTCTGTGCGGATGATCCGGGGGTGCAGCGCGTTGAGGCGGGTCTACAGAAACCAAAAATTACTTACGGTATCGATCAGCCGGCGGACTATCGGGCTCACGATATTCGTTATGTCGGCACTCGTACTCATTTCACTGTCGACCGGCCAGGTGAGACTAACTGGCTCACGGTGGAATTAAACATGCCGGGTCGGCACAACGTACTCAATGCGCTGGCTGCCATTGTCGTCGCCGACGAGGTGGGTGTCAGTGCCGAGGCAATTCGGACAGCACTGCATACTTTTAGTGGCGTGGGTCGCCGTTTTGAGCAGTTGGGCGATATTCAGATAGGCGATGCCAGCTGCCTGCTGGTGGACGATTACGGACACCATCCACGCGAAGTATCTGCAACGCTTAAAGCCGCTCGGCAGGCGTGGCCGGAACGACGTCAGGTGGTCATCTTCCAGCCGCATCGTTACAGCAGAACTCGTGATCTGTTTGATGACTTCTGCATCGAACTGGCTGCTGCCGATGTGCTGATCCTGCTGGAGGTTTATGCCGCCGGGGAAGCAGTCATAGCCGGAGCTGACGGTGCCAGTCTGGCCCGGGCAATACGCCGACGGGGCAAGCTCGACCCGGTGTTCGTCGCCGATCAGCGTGACCTGGTAGAGACGCTACGGCCGCTGGTCGCGGATGGTGATCTGGTGCTGACGCTGGGCGCTGGCGATATTGGCAGTCTGGCTGCCAGCCTGGCGACGCAGAATGCATCGCCACCGGGAGCAGGGCAATGACGGTCATGCTGGCGGCTGAAATGTTACCCCAGGAGCGGGTGCGCCGAATGGAACCCATGTCCCAGCACACCAGCTGGCGAGTGGGTGGACCTGCGGACCTGTTTTTTCAGCCTCAGGATCTGGCCGACCTGTGCAGTTACCTCCGTCAGGCACCGAATGCGGAACCGCCCGCCCTCTGGCTTGGTCTAGGCAGTAATCTGCTGGTGCGAGATGGCGGTATTCCCGGTCTGGTGATCTGCCTGGCGGGCCGGTTGACCGTGCTGCAGATGCTCGACGATGGCAATTTGCGGGTAGAGAGTGGCGTAACCTGCGCCCGCCTCGCTCGATATTGTGCGGATGCTGGCTTGGCGGGTGGTGAGTTCTTCGCGGGCATTCCCGGCACCCTGGGTGGTGCATTAGCGATGAACGCTGGTGCCCACGATGGCAATACCTGGGAGCAGGTGGCCGCCGTCGAAACCATTGACCGCTTTGGTGTCGTCCGTATTCGCCAGCCGGCCGAGTTTGAGGTGGGTTATCGCTCCGTCAAGGGGGTTGCCGGCGAATGGTTCGTCGCTGCCCATCTGCGAATGATTTCTGGCACCCAGAGTCTGATCCGGGAACAGATGCGTGAAATTCTCAGGTGGCGTAAGCAGGCACAGCCGCTTGATAAGGCCAGCGCCGGTTCGGTATTCCGTAATCCGACCGGTGATCATGCTGCTCGCCTGATAGAAGCGGCGGGTCTGAAAGGTTCACAAACCGGTGGTGCCATGGTGTCGCCGAAACACGCCAATTTCATTGTCAATGATGGCACGGCGACGGCCACGGATATCGAGACACTGATCAACCGTGTACGCCAACGAGTGCAGCAAGTTCATGGCGTTGAATTGAAACTGGAAGTTCATATCGTCGGGGTGCCTGTTGAAAGCTAACGGCAAAGTGGCTACGCCGGCCTGGTCACCCGCCGATTTTGGTCGGGTAGCGGTCTGCGCCGGCGGCGATTCGGCTGAGCGAGAAATATCACTGCGCAGCGGTGCCGCCGTGGCGGAAGCCCTGCAGGCCGCGGGAGTTGACGTCCAGCTGGTCGACCTGGATAAACAGTTTTTTGGGCAGGCAGTGGCCGGGAAATTTGATCGAGTCTTCGTCGCAATCCATGGGAGGGGTGGAGAAGACGGCGCCCTCCAGGGTTTTCTTGATCTGATTGGCTTGCCCTACACCGGAAGCCGCGCGGCCGCTTCTGTTCTGGGCATGGATAAGCAGTTGACTAAGTTGCAGTGGCAGGCCGCGGGCCTGCCGACACCTGCCTGGCGCATGGTCGCCAGTTTGACGGAACTTGCCGAGGCGGCCGAAGCGATTGGCCTGCCGGTGATGGTGAAACCCGTGGGTGAGGGGTCAAGTATTGGCATGTCGCTGGTTGAACAGGAACAGCAATTCGAAGCAGCCTGGCTTGCAGCCAGCGCCACAGAACAGCCAGTCATGGTGGAGCGGTATGTGGTCGGTAACGAGTATACGGCCGCCATGGTTCTTGATCAGCAACTACCACTGGTAAGGATTACCACGCCACGAAAATTTTATGATTATGAAGCCAAGTACGTCAGTGATGAGACTGGCTATCACTGCCCGGCTGGGCTGGCTCCCGCCGCTGAAGAACAGTTAGCCGATCTGGCAGCGCGAGCCTTTGCTGCGATTGGTGGAGGCGGCTGGGGTCGGGTCGATCTGCTGGTTGATGAGTCAGGCGCCGCCTGGTTGATAGAAGTGAACACGGTTCCGGGGTTAACCGATCACTCACTGGTGCCAATGGCTGCTCGGGTTCACGGTTGGGATTTTGGAGCCTTGGCGCTGGCGATTCTGAGCTCAAGCATGAATGAGTGCGCTGCAACGGCTGCCGAGGGGGTGGCCCATGGCTAGATTCGCCACCCGTCTGTTCGGTACGCCTGCCGGCGCAAGCCGCGTGACTGCTCGTGACCATACCGGTACGGACTGGTTAAGTCGTTACCGCTGGTGGGCTTTGTCTCTTTTGCTGATTGCGCTGGGTGCGGTGTTGCCCGGTGCGCTGGTGGCCATTCCTGAATTACCGAATGGGCCACTGTTTCCATTACGCAAGGTGGAAGTAACCGGCGAATTGCGACGGCTGGATCCCAATCAGCTTCAGGAGCGATTGCAACCGGCGGATATTGGCGGATTTTTTGATGTAAATGTGGTCGAGCTAAAGAGTCTGGTCAGTGACATTCCCTGGGTAGCCGGTGTGCAGATTAGCCGTAGCTGGCCTGACCAGCTGGTGATAACGATTACTGAACGAGAACCCGTAGCACGGTGGCGCGCAGAAGGTCTCCTCGATGCGGAGGGTGGCTTTTTTACGGTTAAGTCGTTGCTGGAATTTGCCGCGCTGCCACTGCTTTCCGGCCCACCCGGCACTGAGCGGCAGGTGTTTGCGGGTTATGAGTATCTGCGCGGCGCACTGATGCAGCTGCCACAGCCGATTAATGAGGTTGAGCTGGATAGTCGCGGGGTATGGCGTCTGCGCACCGTCGACGGAGTGCTGTTGACCTTGAGTGGGGAGCCGCAGAGCGCGCCGGTGGATCGATTAGTAAGGGTTTATCGTCAGCAACTGATTAGCCACTGGGACAAGGTGCGCCGAATCGACCTGCGTTATGACGATGGCCTGGCAGTGGCGTTCGCACCTAATACGGTAATGGTTGAGGAAGGTAGTCGGCAATGAATCGAACGCAAGATAAAAGCTTGCTGGTGGCAATGGATATTGGCACCTCGAAGATCGTCACGATTGTTGGCGAGGTTTCGGACGACGGCGAAATAGAGATTATTGGTCTGGGTAGCCACCCCTCAAACGGGTTGAAAAAGGGGGTGGTGGTCAATATCGAGTCCACCGTGTTGTCGATGCAGCGTTCCGCTGAAGAGGCCGAGCTCATGGCCGGATGCCAGATTCATTCGGTTTACGCGGGTATCGCCGGTTCTCATATTCGGAGCCTGAATTCCCATGGCATCGTTGCGATTCGTGATCGTGAGGTGACCCAGATTGACGTGGATCGAGTCATCGACGCGGCGCGGGCGGTTGCTATTCCGATGGATCAACGAGTACTTCATGTGTTACCGCAGGAGTACATCATTGATGATCAGGAGGGTATCCGGGAGCCCATTGGCATGGCCGGTGTGCGCCTGGAAGCCAAGGTCCATATAGTCGCGGGGGCCGCCAGTGCAGCACAGAATATCGTCAAATGTGTTCGCCGGTGTGGCCTGGAAGTTGATGATTTCATTCTCGAACAACTGGCGTCGAGTTATTCGGTTCTGACGACGGATGAGAAAGAGCTCGGAGTCTGCCTGGTCGATATCGGCGGCGGTACGACGGATATCGCCGTGTTTATTGGCGGGGCGATTGTCCATACGGCGGTGATTCCGATCGCCGGTGATCAGGTGACCAACGACATTGCGGTGGCCTTACGAACACCGACTCAGTTTGCGGAACAGATCAAAATTAAATATGCCTGCGCGCTGGCGCAACTGGCGACGACCGACGAGACCATCGAGGTGCCCAGTGTGGGTGACCGGCCAGCACGAC
>CAJXVN010000007.1 GCA_913060775.1 uncultured Gammaproteobacteria bacterium
TCTACACTATCCTCTTCGTCGGCAGCGTCAGATGTGTATAAGAGACAGCAACAAAATCTCCACGCTGGCGATACCTGGCTCGGTTTCGGCAAACGGTAACAGCTCGCTGTCGCCTAATTTCGGTGAATGATCACTACAGATAACCTCGATCACCGAGTTACGAACCGCCTTACAGAGCGCCGCGCGATCACTGCTGGCTCGCAGCGGTGGTCGGCAGTGGTAATTAGCATCAAAGCCCGTGATGTCTTCATCACTCAGCAATAAATGGTGAATGGCGACATCGGCGGTGACCGGTAACCCGCCTTTTTTAGCCGCGCTCAGCAACTGCACGGCATCGGCCGAGGAGAGTCCTGCAAAATGGACCTGAGCACCGGTTAGCCGCGCCAGCGCCAGATCTCGGCCAACGGCCGCCTCCTCGGCGGCAGTTGGGATACCGGTCAACCCAAGGCGCAAACTGGTTGCTCCCTCGTGAATGCAGCCCTGGGCAAGCCCTGGCACTTCGCAATGGACCACCACCGGCAAATCAAAATTAGCCGCATAATCCAGTGCATTGCGCATCATTTGCGAGCCCACCGGCACGCGGCCGTTACCCATTAACTCGCAGCCGGCTCGCTGCAGGGCCGCCATTTCACTTAACTGCGTACCCGCCAGTTGGCGAGTCAAGGCTCCCTGAGGGATAACCCGGCATAACCCCATGTCATTACTTAATTGCTGGAGCCGGTGAGCAGCGGCAGAGCTATCCATCAATACGCCGTCTTCGGGCGCAGCCACCACGGTGGTCACTCCACCGGCCACCGCCGCCTGCAGTTCGCTGACGGAAACCAGGGTCTGCTCTGCCTGGCTCGGGCGCACCCGGGCCCGCAGGTCGACCAGGCCCGGCAGCACCCAGTGGCCACCGGCATCGATTCGACTGGCGGTTTTAAACCCCCGCGGCAGCCGGTCAATGGCCACCACTTTACCTTCGGAAATCGCCAGATCGGCGACTCGGTCAACCCCGTTCGCCGGGTCGATAAGCCGACCGCCTGAAATTACATATCGCTGTGCCATTATGTCTCCACCGACCAGCTGCGGCTCAGCACCAGGCTGATTGCCGACATCCTCACGGCGATACCGTTGGTTACCTGATCAAGAATCACGGATCGGTCACTATCCAGCAGAGCGGAGTCGATCTCTACGCCTCGATTAACCGGTCCGGGGTGCATGATGATGGCGTCGGGGGCAGCCACTTTTAGCCGCTCTTCGGTTAATCCGTAGTAGCGAAAATACTCGCGATCAGACGGCAACACGCCACCGGCCATTCGCTCCCGTTGCATGCGTAGCCCCATGATCACATCGACTCCCTGCAGGCCGTCGTCCAGGTCGTGATAGACCCGGGTACCCAGGGCTTCAAATTCAGTGGGCACCAGATTTTTGGGCCCGACCAGATTAATCTGCGCCGCCCCCAGGGTTTTCAGCACGTGAATCTGTGAGCGGGCAACCCGGGAGTGCAGCAGGTCTCCGACGATGGCGATTCGCAGCCCCTCAACCTGGCCCTTGTGCTGACGGATGGTGTAGCCGTCCAGAAGCGCCTGGGTAGGGTGTGCATGGCAGCCATCGCCGGCATTAACCACACTGACGTGTGGTGCCACGTGGCGGGCAATCAGATGGGCCGCGCCACTCTGCGCATGACGCACGACAAACATATCGGCCTGCATCGCCTGCAGGGTCTCGATCGTATCCACCAGACTTTCGCCCTTACTGGTGGCGGAGGTAGCTAGGTTGACCACGGTGACATCGGCCGAGAGTCGGTTGGCGGCAATCTCAAAGGTGGTGCGGGTGCGGGTTGAAGGTTCGAAAAACAGCAACACAATAGTCTTGCCCCGCAGCACCGGCAATTTTCTTACCGCGCTGGTTTCGGTCAGCGAGTCAGTCAGGGCAAAAATGCGCTCGCAGGTCTCCCGCCGCAGGCCTTCGGTGGTCAACAGGTGGTGAAGTTCGTCACGATGATCGTACTGAATCTGCTGATGTGACTGATAGAGGGCGTCAGTAGTCAACCATTTGTCTCCCGAATCTCTAGCCGTAACGACTCCGGCCCAATGAGTTTGACGCTTTGAGCCGCCTCGACACTCAAGCGAGCACCGACCACATCGGCACGAATGGGCAATTCATATCCACCGCGGTCGACCAGTACCGCCAGCAACACCCGCGCCGGCCGGCCATAATCGTAAAGCTCATCCAGGGCAGCGCGTATGGTGCGCCCGGTGTGCAGAACATCATCCACCAGCAACAGGGTACGACCATCGACGCTCACCGGCATACGGGTAACGGCTATCTGCTGCGGCAACCCGCTTTTAAGAATATCGTCGCGATGAAAACTGGTATCCAGCTGGGCACACTCAAACCCGAGTCGTTGCGCCAGCAGTTCTGCCACCCAGACGCCGCCGGTGTGAATACCCACGACCAGCGCCTCCTCACCGGATAACTGCGCTAGGCAGTCAATGGCCATCTGGTCGAGCAGCGCGGCAACGTCCATTTCGGCAGACTGATTATTCATGATGTCCGACGCGATTGCTGATCAATCCAGCTTTGCAAAATTAACTGCGCCGCCAGGGCGTCCAGGTGGTCGCCCTCGGTGGCGGCTCCGCCCTCCTCCAGCAACATTCTTGCTTCCGCCGACGAGAGGTATTCGTCGATGATCTCCACGTCACAGCCGTAGCGTTCGGTTAATTCGGCGGCAAACTCCCTGATTAGCGGAGTCAGGTGCGAGTCGGTGCCATCGGCATGGCGGGATATACCCAGCACCATGCGCTGCGGTTGCCATTGCGCCACCAACTCTGAGATGCGCTGCCAATCAGGACCCTGGCGAAATACCCGCACGGTTTCCAGGGCACTGGCGGTGCCTGTCACCAGCTGGCCACTGGCCACACCGATGCGTTTGCGGCCGTAATCAAATCCGAGCAGGCGCTGGCTCAAGCCAATGTCCGGACGATGGACGAATGTAACTTCAATCGCTTTATTGCTCCCCGCTCAGGCATGGCCAGCGTCACTGGAAAGCTGATTGGGATCGACCCCCATCAACCCCAGGGCAGCGCGCCAGCGGTCGCTTGTCGCCGCCTGAAAAAGAATGGAACTGTCAGCCGGACAGGTTAACCAGTCGTTACGCAGAATTTCATCGTCAACCTGACCCGGTCCCCAGCCGGCATAACCCAGACAGACAAAAAACTGTTCCGGTCCCTCGCCGGCAGCAATCGCCTCCAGCACATCTACCGAACCAGTAACCCCGATGCTGTCGGTCACCTGCAGGGTGGCTGCCCACTCGCCTATCGGCTGGTGCATGACCAGGCAGCGCTCGGGATTAACCGGGCCGCCGCTGTAAACCGGGATCGCCGCAATGGCCTCGTTGACGGGAGTCAAGTCCGTTTGCACAAACACATCCCCCAGCGACAGCTGCGTGCTTTGATTAACAACGAGCCCCAAAGCGCCTTGCTGATCGTATTGGCAGATATAGCAAACGGACCGATAAAACGGCTCGCCGGCCAGGCCTGGCATTGCAATCAAAAACTGGCCGGTAAGATTGGGATCTGCTTGCATGGTCGCTATTCTAACCCGCCCGGCGTAAGTTACTAGGCATCAGACACTGCCAGCCAGGCATTAGCGCATGGCCACCGACTCTTCGGCAAACTGCCAGGTGCGCACAATCACCAGAAGGTCCGCCTCTTTGGTGATTGCCGGCGGTAATGGTGCGAACGGGGCCGCCAGGTTAACCACTCTTATCGCCGCTTTATCGAGCACCGGATAACCGGACGAACGGCTAACCTCCACCTTGCTGAGATGACCGTTAGGCCGAATCTCCACGGCCAGCCGCAGGCTACCGGTAATACCCGCCCGACGAGCCGCTTCAGGATAGTTCATGGTACCCACCCGCTCTACTTTGGCGCGCCACGCTTCCATGTAGGCCGCAGGCGCGTATTCACGGGTCGATGCACTAATGATTTTTTTACGGGGCCGCCGGGCGCTGGCCTGCTGCTGCTCCGCCAATTGCGCCTGCAAGCGTGCAAACTGACGACTCTGGCGCAACAGAGTCGCGGCGGATAATTTTTGTGCCCGCGTGTCCGCGTCTTTCTCCATCGGGTTGGTCGCGACCTTGTGACTGGAGGGCTGAGCCGCGGCAAGAACAGCCTTTTTGGGCTGGGCAGCCGGGATCGGTTTACTGGCATCCTGAACGGGAACTGGTACCGGCTGCTCAGCGGCGATGCGCTGATCTGCCTGTAGAACCGTGGTCGGCTTGGCCCGCTCATCGCGGTCACCGCCACCCTGCTGATTGCCCTGCGCCAGGAAATCCGCCTTTTCCGGCGGCACATCGTCTTTTACCGGCACCAGGGTGATATCCAGCGTCGGCTGATCCGGTGTGGTATCGGTCAGCGACAGGTCAAATTGGAGCCCCAGTATTAATACCAGATGCACGGCCAGCGCATAGAGCAGCGTCGACAGCAACCGATCTTTTGGCCCCACCAACGGACTATCGATAACCATCAGCCCAAACGGGTCGGCGGTTACTGGCGGTTGATTAAAAGTCGCGCTCAAAAGGGCTACCGGAAAGTGATAAAACTAGGCACCGAGTTTCTGGTCAAGCAGGTCAAAAAAAGTACCGGCTATGTTGAGTTCGCACTGGCTGTCGAGTTCCCGAACACAGGTCGGGCTGGTGACATTAATTTCGGTCAAATAATCACCAATCACGTCCAGGCCAACAAACAGCAGACCCCTTTTAACCAGTGTAGGAGCCACCTGGTCAACTATCCAGCGATCCCGGTCAGACAGTGGCTGAGCCACACCGCGGCCACCCGCGGCCAGATTACCCCGGGTCTCTCCCACCGAGGGAATCCGCGCCAGGGCAAAGGGTACCGGCTCCCCGCCGATGACCAGAATGCGTTTATCACCCGCAGTAATCTCCGGGATAAATTTCTGCGCCATGATTGATTGCGTACCGTGGCCGGTCATGGTTTCAATAACCACTCCAATATTGGGGTCATCGGTGCGCAACCGGAATATCGATGCACCCCCCATCAGATTAAGGGGTTTGAGAATAATGTCGCCATGCTCGGCGAGAAAATCACGAATCCGCTGCGGTCCGCTAGTTACCAGGGTCGGCGACATGCAGTGACTAAACCCGGCGGTAAACATTTTTTCATTCACCGCCCGCAGGGCTGACGGCGGATTGGCTACCAGCGTGCCAGCATCCTCCACCCGATCCAGCATCCAGGTAGTGTAAAGATACTCGTCATCCACCGGTGGGTCCGTGCGCATCAACACCACGTCAACACCCACAAAAGCATCATCGACCTCGTCGACCACCTCAAACCAGCGGTCGTTATCGTCAAAGAGTTCTACTCGCCGCCGCCGGGCAGAGACAGTGCCATCGCGCATGTACAT
Organism: uncultured Gammaproteobacteria bacterium; assembly: GCA_913060775.1. Taxonomy (GTDB): domain Bacteria; phylum Pseudomonadota; class Gammaproteobacteria; order Immundisolibacterales; family Immundisolibacteraceae; genus QNFC01. Next base: position 5,410 of record CAJXVN010000007.1, read on the forward strand.
ATCAGACTGCAACAGATATTCCACCCGCCAGCCACGCCGCTGAGCCTCCAGCATCATCGCCAGGCTAGTGTCCTTATAAGGGGTGATCTGCTCGATCGGGTCCATGATTACCGCGACCGTGCGTTGGGCAGGCGAATTCATTAAGTGGTTCTCCACTATCTGGTGATTGGCATGACGAGTGAAAGGTGACTCCTCTGCCTACAGTAATTCTTAACACGGGGAATTATAAGGGCATGACTCTCGTTACCACGCCCCTATGTGGGAACGCATACAGTTATAAACAACGCGGTCACCTGATCAGCGAATACGAGAACGGCAAGCCAGTCAGAGATTACCTCTGGGCCGCTGCCGAACCGCTAATGCAGGTGAAGATCAAATCAAACGGCACGATTGGACGCACCACCTGAATCACCACCGATCATGTATTCACGCCTAGAATCGGCACCGATAGAAATCAGACCATGGTCTATAAAAGATAAGGCGCAGCCTTCGGCCAGGCCAAGGCCGAAAGAGACCCGGATGGCGATGGGAAGAACAGGACTATCTGCCTGAGGTTTCCGGGGCAATTTGCGTATGGGGAGAGTGGGCAATTTTACAACTGGAATCGGTATTATGATCCAGGGGTGGGGTGCTATATGACCTCCGATCCGATTGGGCTGCAAGGTGGGATTAATACGTTTGGGTATGTTGGGGGGAATCTGCTTCGGTGGATTGATTCAGAAGGGAAAACCCTGGGCACTGCTCTTTCCCTAATTACAGCAGCAGTAACTGCGGGCGCTGGTTACGCGTATTATAAAAAGGCCGGCGATCTTTTTGACGAACAAATCAGAGAAGATAAGCGCCACGCCGACCAGGTAAACAATCCTATAAATAATGGATTTGATATAGAAAAACACAAAAGCGATCAGTTTAATAGGACTGTAGACTTGCTTGGTAATGGAATTGTTCTATCAGGTTCAATTGATATGTTCAGCAAAATTGACGAACTATTAAAAATACGCAGCATTTTAGAATGCAGATAATAAATCGCATGAAGAAGTTATTGCCAATATTTTTTTTGTTGCCTGCTGCGATATTTTTATTTTCGACCTCTGAAATAGCAAAACAAATTTGGTTTCACCACACTCAACAAAACCAAATAACGATCAATGGCCATACGATAGAAATGGAATCTGGATGGTTCCAATTTCTAAGCACCGAAAGTGACATATTTATTAGGATTCAAGAATTATTATCTGGTAAAAATGTAATGTACCCGACGGTTGGATTAAAAACCCAAAATTGCAACGATATCCCTGAATGCATTATTAAGATCAAAATATTACCGGAGGGATCCATTGTCAGTGCCACACTAACTGGTAAAGTTAAAGCTAAAGCTAAGCACAGGACGAAATGGGAGGTTCTTAACCTAGTTGATACATGGGTCGATCAAAATGGAAACAACAAATTTGTTTATTACTTCAATGAGGCTGATTTACTTTTTGTGGTTTCTGACCCCGATAACCTAAGTTCAATAATAGATATAAAACCCAGCAATCCAAACAATCACAAAATTCAATGGGGGTCAGATTGAACTACGCCCTATTGTTACATTGAGCTTAACCCGGTGCGGGCGATGGATGACATTAATCACCCATCGGAGTATCCCTGGAGCAGTTACCGGTTTAATGCTATGGGAGCAGAAAATGGTTTGCAGGTGCCGCATCCAGAATATCTGCGGCTGGGTAAAACTAAAACCGAACGACAGCAGGCTTATCGTGAGTTGTTCAACGCACGAATACCCCAATTCACTCTGGATAAAATTCGTCAGACGACCGACAAAACACCGGTATTGGGTAACGACCGGTTTAAGACGGTGATTGAGCTCAAACTGGCTCGAGCAACCGGCCCAAAACCTCGCGGTGGAGACAGAAAATCGAAGGCCTATCGTGAATCAGCCATAATCAATCGAGTCTGACCCCATTGATTACTGGGGAACCAGCATTTTCAGGACCAGAATGCTGAAGCACTTGCCAGGCGTGTCACCCCGGAAAACCAGGGCGACCGCGTAAAATTGTCGACCATGCAGAATAACCCGTGGTCTGTTCCCGGTTTACGCTGGTCTTGCTAGAGCCTAATAACCTCTCCGTTCTGACGAGATTTATTTACGATGCCTTGGATAATAAAAAACCGACACATCCAAGCAGTAGGGCTTTGTTTGTCATTTGTATTCGTGGCTTCCATACTAGCCGGAAAATATCTTGGAAGTAGCCTACTCTGGGTGCTCTTATCAGGGTTCTTTTTTACTGTCACAGTTTTGATAATTATTTATCAACGACTATTTATAGATAAAAAGGCCTCAAAAATATCAATTTTTTTAGTCATAATTTATGTTTTTAATAGTGTATTTTTCCTTGGAATATGGATATTATTTTATTATTACTTCGTAAAATAATTTTTAGTTGCGGTAACAACTCACTAAATAACCAACTGACGAAAATCGAACGATTAAGTCTGGGAAAGTGAATAAGTCATTACCGATTGAGACCGAACCATATTGATGTTAATAGTTGTATGCGATGAATGCATTTAGGAAAAGAACAAGGGAATTGAAGCGGTTATTAGTCGAATGAATGTTCCATCAAAAGGGGTAGCGGCATGCTTTTTATCCTGGTTATCTAGCTATTTTTTCCCACCCATGCTGGTTAATATTGGAGTATTTAGAAGTCAATATTTTCCGACACCAATTTTTGGATTCCTCTTTTTATTGGGAATGGCTATAGCTTATAAAGAGTTCAAAGATAATAAAAACTAGGAAATTAGAAAATAAATAGGGGTAGAGCTGAACGACCCCGGCTTTTCCGGGAAAAATTAACACCGCATTCACTTTTCGATCAGGTAGTTCAGGATTGTTTTCTTACTTTAAATCGCTGGCAGTTGCTGCTTTAACTTTTGACGAGTTTCGAGGAGTACCGGTCTCAGGCTTTCTGGCGCCAGACTCCCAGCCAGCGTTGTTTCCAGCAAGACGATCGCCTGCTCGATATCACCTTTTTCGGCAAGCAATTCGGCCAGATTATTAGCTGCGCCTGCGTGATTACTTTGCCGCTGCAATACTTTTTGCCACGATAGTTCGGCCGCGCCATGCTGGCCATCTCGATACTGCATATTTCCCAGCCCGAACAGCGCTGCAGTGTTTTCTGGCCATCGAGCGACGGCGGCCCGGTAAGCTGCAATGGCCTGGTCCGTGGTTAGATGTGATTCCGCATTAATCACCGCATCGAGATAGCGGCCGGCATCGGGATTGGCGGGCAGGACACTCGGTGTTAAAGCCACAAAGCCCCACTGGTTGCCTTTTTGCCAGGTGTTAGAAAAATGCCGGTATGAAACGAATCGGCGTTTCTCGGTGCCGGAGCGCAGGATAACCTGGCGCTGCACGTCATCGAAACCGACCACCACGGCGTAGTGCCAGGCAGGCACCCACCAGTTGCGAACGCGCTGGAGCACCAGCGCTGGATTGCCATTACTGACTTGAATTTTCAGGTCATCGAAACCGTCGATGAGGTAGGGAATCGTTTGATAGCGCCTTGACGCCGCCAACAGCTCAATCTGCAGACTGCCATAGCCCTTTGGCAGGTAAACCTGATCGCTCAGTTGATCCGGGTTTACTTCAACACCGCGGTGGGTCAACAAGGTTGCTAGAGCCGCCGGGCCACATTGAAAGCCCGTTTGCGGAAAAAACCCGACGGCGGTTAGTTCCTTCGCCCCAGCCCCCATTTGGGGGCTGGATAGCGGCTGGACCGGGGAGCTACCGCAAGCGGCGGTGATTAATGTTGCGGCGATCAGGGCGCTGCGCCAAACCCGGAAAAGAACGCGCTTTGTCGGCGAAATTACGACGACGCAATCCAATGTGCGTTAACTGATCACGCTTTTTTGAATATATCGACCACGCCAACGATTTCAAGGACCAGCAATACAACAAAAACGGCACCAATTAAACCTAGAATGCCGCCCTTGGGCAGCTCCGCCATTTTTTGATTAAGTACCTGCATTTCACCGTCACTTAAGGCCGCAATTCGCTGCTTGGCCTGCTCCGGGTCAACGCCCATGCTAACGAGCTGATCCTGCACCGATTGGGATGCGAGCATCTGGTGTATTTGATCCCTGCTATAGGATCCCTGTTCGGCCGAAGCCTGAGTGGTGGAACTAATCATGGCTGCCTGCACGGTGGCCATTGAACCGGTCCAGGTGATGCTGACCATCAACAACCAGACCAAACTGCGGATCATTCTATTTTTTCCAGCCATCTGACAAAAACTCCTGATTATTGGTTGCAGTAAAACGGGTAACACCCGTCGCCTATGTTATCACTGACCAAAAATTGGCCCGGCGGATTGGGACTTTTCCGCTCGGGCTGAACTCCTTAGCGGTGTTTCAAAAGCTAGGCAAACATTAAGATCGGCCACCGCCTGGTTAGATAGCTAGCAGACGGTTATTCCGTGGCGACTACTGCGCCCCGATAACGTTGCCCCTGTAGGGTCGTTGGTTTGCGCACCTCCGGCACATAAGCCACCACACGAGAAACGCTCTGAACATAAAGGCAAATCTCCGGCAGATTGTTTTCCTCCGCGGTCTCTAACAGCGCTTCTCGCACCCGCCCCACCTGAGTCCGGGGCAATATGCTGCGCAGCACGCCGCGCTCGCGCGTCAAACTCACACCCGCGGCGATTGACTCTTCGGTCTCGCTAAATTTACCGTAAACCACATTGATACCCGGTGCATGGGCCGCGGTAGCCGCTGCCATTAGCGGCTCCATGTGTTCGCGCCGGACCACGCAAATCAGGCTGACATAATCGATCAGGTCGTGCTGGCCACTCGGTGCTAAACCAACCCCCGCCACCTTACCGGTTCGACCCAGGTCAATGACGCTCTGGTCGCGCCAGTGGCTATCGCCTTTCAGGTCATCGATGGCAGCGATAATCTGTTCCAGCGTGGCCGCCTGGTGGGCGTGACCGTAGACGCTGGTCAGATTAACCACCCCTTTTTGTACCGGCAGCCGGTAGGCGATACCCCGCCCCGGCGAGCCGATACGACCCGCGCGGATGACGGCATCGAATACCTCATCGGCATCGGCATTGTCGACCACGATCGCCAGTAATTCTTTGTCGGGCTTGCTGGTAATCCGCAACCAGCCGAGACCTGCACGCAAGCCTCTGCCCTCGCAAAGCTGCACCACGGGGCCATGTCCACCCGCCTGCATCGCCGCACGGGAAATGGTGTCTATTTCGGCTCGGCGGGTGATGCAGTAAATAGCGGTAAGGTTTTCTTTAATGTCCAGGGAGGCGTTGGTTAGCGAGCTCTCGCTCGGTGACCAGACCGGGTAATCATTGGAGTAGACCACCTCTTCACAGGGAATACAGAAGACCGCGCCGGCACCGGGGCGATGCAATCCACCCACCGTGTAAATCTGCTCTATCAGCCCGTCCACCTCGTCATCGGGCACCAGCACCTGGATATAACGCATGACCGGACTGATTACCGGAATCAGCCGTTGCAGCCAGTGGTCACGAATCAGGGTACCGCGCGCGATGAATACCGTAGCGCCATGTCCGCCCTGATCAAACACCTGCTCCAGCACTCGCGCGGCGCTGGCTCTCGGCAATATAGCGGTGATCGAGGAGAGGTTTTCGACTGCGTGAAATCCGGCCATGGGTTTTACGCCGCCGCCCGGTCAGTTGTATGGGTAGTTATTAACCAATCATCACTGGGTGTGTCCATGCTACTCATCCCCGTCAGTCACACTTGCTCAGCGGCCAGACGCTCATTGCGGGCGACAATCAGGCCCACGGTAAGCACGGTAATAATGGGTCCGACCGATGCCAGTGCGAGAACCCCAAAACCATCGACGACACCCGGCACATTGCCGCCGATCCCCAGCCCCATGGCCAGCACCAGTGGCACAGTGATGGGTCCGGTGGTTACGCCGGCACTGTCCCAACTGAAATTGACAAAATCTTCTGACGAAATCCAGGTGAGCATCAGCAGCAGCAGATAAGAAGGAACCAGCAAATAAGGCAGCGGCAGGTTGTAAGCGATTTTGCATACGCCCGCCGCGATCCCTGCTCCCACCCCGAGCGCCACTGAATGCATTAGCAATTTTTTGCGAAACGCCCCCACCGTAATGGACTCAACGGTATTACCCAGGGCGTTGAGTGCAGGCTCGGCCAGAGTAGCGCCGTAACCGAGAAAGAAACCGAAGACTACCGCCACCAATTTGCCGTAAAACGCATATTTAAACAGCGGCCCCTCGGTACCGGGTAAGCCCCAGGGAAAAATCGTGGTGAAGGTGGCCGGCACGTTGCTACCCAGTTGCGTGCCCAGAGGCGTTAAACCTAGCGTGATACCCAGCCCAAAAAGGCTCATACCAACCAGCGCAAAGGTGAGACCAATAATCACGTCCTGACCATGGGGCATCTTCTCCCCAAGCACCACCCGCAGCGTAAAAACCAGGAACAGACAGAGCGGCACAATGGCCCTAATAGCAGTCAAAATGGAGTCCAGAATTTGCTGACGCAATTCACTATCAGGGTCCCAAAGCACCCCGGCGAACACTGACCAGTCGTCCGGTACGGTTTTTTCCAGTACCACGATGGGATCCAGGTGGACAATTCGGCCATCGACTAGTTGTGGCTCGCCCTGTTTAAGAATTATTCGGGAATGGGTGGGTAATTCACCGGATTCGAGGTAGCGCTTAAACTCCTCGTCGCCAAAACCAAGCCGCCGGGACTCCGCGTGTACCGCCTCAACGGCCGGGATCTCACTGCGCTCAAACGGATCAGCCGACGCGCCGTAGTAATCTTTCGCCCCCAGGTGGTAACCACCGAGCAGCAATACTGCCAGTACGGGGAACAGCGACGCCAGGGTCACAATTCCAAAGCCAGCGTTGCGGTTTCCGCTGCCGCCGACCATGCGACAGACCCCAATCCCGAGCGCCAGCACCAGGGGCACCGTCACCGGGCCGGTAGTGACGGCACCGCAATCCCAGGCCAGGCCTAGCACGTGGCGCATTTGTGGGTGACCATTCGCCCAGACAGTGGCTACCAGTAAGGTGCTTACCAGAGGCAAAATCAGATATTTAAGCGACCAACCCCGCAAAAACCGCAATACCCCCAGCATCACCGCCAGACCCACACCGATGCCCACTGCGGCTACCAGCTGCCCCGCGTAATCATTAAGCAGGCTAAACAGTAACGGCGCCTGGGTGGGCTTAACTCCAGCACCCGCCGCCTTTAATACCGCAATGGCCGGCTCCGCCAGGGTGGCGCCAATACCTAGAATGAATGAAAAGCCGAGAATCACCACCACTCGGGATTTACGCGGCAGCAGCGTACCGATGGTCTCCCCCAGTGGCATTAGCCCCAGGCGCAGGCCTTCCATAAAAAACATCAGCCCGATAATCACCACCAGAGTACCGACGGCAATCATGCCGGCATAAGCAATCGGTAAGCCCAGCACCAGCAGCTGAAACAGAAATAGATAAACAACGATAAACCAGACGCCCTTGAGTTGATCTATGAAGTGATCACGCACATAGGGCCAGAGGATTTCAAGCGTCCCTTTTAGACCCAGTTCGAACCGCTGTCCGGTAACAATTTTATTCAGCACTTTGACCCGCTCAAGCTGGAAATCGAATCGCAAACACTAGCCGTGAGCTAGAAACTCCATGCTTGCAAATTACGAGCCAGCGCCGTCGTTGTTTCCGGGCATTGGATCGCCCCACACGGGCTGTAAACCACCTCGGGGATAAACGGATTTGTTCCATGCTAACGCTCGATTCGTCCTGCAGCTGTCGCCGAGCAGCTTTTGACCGGGGCCAGGCAACCGACTATTGCCCCAACAACTCGCCAATTTATAAACGCCCATTGAGGCAACCGGGCGCTGGCCGCACCAACGCAACTGGCCATTAACGCGGTAATAGACCATTACCGCCGGCCAAAACGAGGCAGGACAGAAAGCGGTGCACCAAACAAATGCACTGACACGGTAGATCTAAGCTACTGTTTAAAATCTGAACTAAGACGCCAGCCTGCTCAACATCCGGAAATTGGCGGCGTGACCCCGACAGCGGAGGGCAAACAAATTCGGCCCTTTCGGAAATTTAACGAAGCATGTCCGGTTAACTTCCCGGTCGTCGCTGACTGAGAACCCCGAGTTCGCCCAGTTCAGCTATCTGCTGGTCGTCGTAACCGAGCAGTTCTGCCAGTATTTCTCGATTATGCTCGCCTAAATAGGGGGCCGGTAACGGCGGCCGGTCGGGAAACGCTGAAAACCTCAACGGCGAAGCCGGCACTTTGAATTCTCCGATATGTTCATCGTGAATGGTCTGTACTGACTGTCGATATTTGACCTGCGGTAGCTCAATGGCCTGCTCGACGGTGAGAACCGGCGCAAAGGGCACTCGACCTGTCTCTAACCGACGCATCGCTTCCGCATCATCACCCACCTGCTGCAACCAGCCTTCGATCGCGATAACCAGATCGTCGATATGTTCGACCCGAGTCTGGTTATCTATAAACCGCGGATCGTCGATCCATTCAGGATGCTCCATGGCGTTACACAGGTCGGTCCACTGACGACCCAGAGCGACAATGACAAGATAGCCAGCGACTCCCTTAAAGATGCCCAGGGGCGCCGCCGAAAAATGCTGACTACCGGTGCGCCGGGGAACCAGTTCGCCGCCGCTGGCACTGGCTGCCTGAATTCCGATTTCGTGGCCATTCAGGTAGACATCGAGCAGGCTGATATCCAGGTACTGCCCCGGGCCGCCGCGCTCACGGTGGAGCAGAGCCGCCATCACCGCTGCCAGGGCAAACCCACCGGTAGCGGCATCGCCAAAAGCTAGCTGGGGGAAATAGGGCGAACCCGCTTCTTCACCAATCAGCCCAGTGAAACCGCCGTAAGCCTGGGCAATATAGTCGTAACCGGGCATGTTGGCCTGGGGACCTTGCTGACCAAAGGCGGAAATGGAACACATGACAATGTCCGGATTAATCTCACGGACCGCTTCATAACCCAGCCCCAGTCGGCCAATCACCCCCGGCGAGAAGGCCTCTACTACCACGTCTACTTTCGCCACCAGGTCGAGCAGCAGCTGCCGGCCCCCGTCACTTTTTACATCGATGCAGAGACTTTTTTTCCCGCGATTTTGCTGCACGTAGTAGGCGCTGCGACCATCCCGGATATAGGGCAGGTTGTGCGCAAGATCGCCGTGGGGGGCAATCTCTACCTTGATCACTTCGGCCCCCATCTCCGCCATCAACCGGGTAACCGTAGGGCCTGCCACTACCTGAGTAAAATCCAGAACCCTGTACCCGCTGAGCATTTCTGCCTGCTGCTTTTTGTTCATCTGCCTCTCCCGACTGTAACCTGCTAGCTATCGCTTTTCTTCAATTCAGCGTGAGCGGAATCACTTCCCAACGGCTACGCTTTGCCGCGAGGATACCGATAACTACGAAAATGCCGGTCGGCATCTTTCATTCCCAACGCATCTTCGGCAATTAAAATACGCTGTACTGCCGGCGCTCCCTCGCCCACCAGAAACACGTGGGCATAACTGGTGAGCTTTGATATGCGGTATTCCTCGGTGAGCGCGTAACCACCAAATAGCTCTGCGGCGGTATTAGCCGCCTGTTTTAGTGCATAGGAGGCGATTAATTTGGCCTGAGCCGATACCCGGTTGGCCGGTTTGTCGTCATCCATTAGCTGGGCAGCCTGATAGGTCATCAGCCTTGCCGCCTCAATGTTTACCAGGGTGTCGGCGATGGCGGCCTGGGTCATCTGGAAACTTGCCAGCGACTGACCACGGATGGGGCGCTCCAGTGCGTATTGCATGGCTTCATCCAGGCAGGCGCGAGCAATACCTACCGCTCTTGCAGCCACCGACACCCGGCCAGCCTGAACCGCGTGCATGGCAATGCCAAAGCCAGCGCCCTCGTCACCAATACGGTTGGCCGCCGGCACCTCGAAATCCTGCAGCACCACTTCGCAGCTGCGGGTCATTTTTGAAAGACCGACGAAATCCACCGGATTGGCCTGATAGCCGGGATATTTATTCGGCTCGACAATAAAAGCGGAAATACCCCGGTGGCCTCCCTCTTTATCGGTGCGCGCAAAGAGAACACCGACATCGGTCTGATCCGCCAAAGTAGCAAACATTTTGCTGCCGTTAAGCAAATAGCGGTCACCATCACGGCGGGCGAAGGTTTTTAGATTACCGGCGGCATCCGAACCGCCGCCGGACTCGGTTAACGACCAGAGACCGATGGTTTTGCCAGCGATAATGTCGGGAATGTACTGCTCACACTGGCCATCTGAGCCGCCCGAGTAAATAGTGTAGGGGCAGGTCATGCCCTGCTGGTTATGACTGAGCGACAGGGCCGGGTTGGCGCGGGCCACCTCTTCGGCCACCACTGCCATGGCCAAAAAACCAAGGTCCGTGCCGCCCAGGCGCTCCGGAAAAGCCACGCCGTAATAGCCAGCCTCGCCCATTTTGGCAATTAGCGGCCGCGGAAACTCGCCGCGGGATTCATACCCGACCAGCTCCGGAATAATTTCTCTTTCGAGAAACCGTACCAGTTCATCCCGTACCGCCCGGATTTCACCCGGCAGAAATTCATCCATCTCACCCCCTCAAATAGTGGTCGAGTCGAGGGTAGCTCAATCGAGAAACTATGGCGATAACTGGGGAGCGGGATGCCAGGTTAACGATCGCCGCCTAGCAGGCAACTGGCGGGGTTAATCAATTAAATACCGGCCTCGTTTCTACTGATTTCCACTGACTTCTCCGTCATTCATCATCCCGATCGAATGCTGATATTTGATCCAGATCAGGGAGTTAGCCGGTATCACCCCACATCAGACTACAAACGGAGCCACTTGATACATATCAGTTTTCGGCCGCGGCGATGCCGTTATGGTCGGTTTTGGCGATTAGACCTGAACGATTATAGATACTTTGAATTCGGAGGAATTTCTGATGAGTAGCGCTGCTGAAACCCTGAACACTGAATACCTTATTGACGTCGAAGCCCCCTGGCTGAATCACCTGAAGAACGACATTCTAGAACCCGTCGCCGGTCTGGCGCTGCACCACCCGGTCGTGGCCAGAATCGAAGCCGGCGAATTACCTAAGGAAAATCTGGTCCGGCTGTTGTCGGATCTCTGCTGGGTGATCACGGGCTTTCCGGAGTACGTTTCTGCACTGGCTTCCCGTTGTCCAAAAAACGACCATCAGGTAAAAGCGGCACTGCTGGAGAACGCCTTCATAGAAAGGGACCACCCATTCCTTCTGGCTGGCGCTGTTACGGCACTGGGCGGCGATGGTGATGCTATTCTTAATGGTCCGGACTGGAGCAGTTATGAATTTAACGAAACGATCCATAGCCTGCGCATGGTGATCGAGGCCTACGTGTTCCACCGGCCCTGGATAGAAGGTATGGCTGCCTGTGCAGTCGGGGTGGAGAGCGTGGTACCGGCAATATTTGGGCGTATTGGCAAAGCCTGCATTAACCATTACGGGCTGGCTCCAGAAGATGCAGAATGGTTTGAAATACACGGCGGCGAGGTGGAAATGGAACACGGCAACGAAGGTTTACGGGTACTCGAAAAATACGTTGCTGCGGATGATCTGGATACCCAGGCCGCCTGTATCGCCGCCGCCAGCCTGATCGCCAAGGGCGTGGGGATTGGCCTGTTTAACGAAGTAGCGACCTGGTAGCAATCATGGGAAGAATTCGAGTAGTTGACCATTGTGACTGGCGGATGGCGATGCCGAATTCGTCGCTGCTGAGCCTGCTCAAGGGCAAAGGCGTACCCATAGCGACCTCCTGTGGACTGGGCAGTTGCGGCACCGACATGGTGCTGGTCGTTGGCGGTGGCGACAACCTTTCACCGATCAGTAATACGGAAGCCCGTACGCTGGCGGAGATGGAGGCACCCGCCAACGCTCGACTGGCCTGCATGGCCCGGTTAATCGATGGGGATATTGAACTGGAGGTTCCAGAAGATAGCCTGGTTCCCTCTTAATTAAGGTCTACTTTGCGAAAAAGGCCCGGGCTAACCGGGCCTTTTAGTTTGCCCGATCCAGTCACCTGCCTGGGCCTGGAGCAGCGCTATCGCCGCCAGTGGCGCGGTTTCGGTACGCAATATTCGCGGCCCCAGCGCAACGGGTTGATAACCGTTACTTTCAGCCAGTTCATATTCATCGGCGCTGAAACCACCCTCCGGCCCAATCAGCAACTCCACTTCATCGACCCGTGTCTCGATCCTCAGCCCATCGCCGGCCCGAGGATCGAGGATCAACCGTTCACCCCCACGCTGGCCAGCCACCCACTCGGCAAACCCAGCCACTGGTCTGAGCAACGGTAACCGGGTCCGGCCGCTCTGCTCACAGGCGGCGATTATCAGGCTTTGCCAGCGATTTTCGCGCTGATCATTTTTATCCGGACTGGTTTTTACCTGGGTACGTTCGGTGACCAGTGGAACTATCTCGCTGACACCCAGCTCTACCGCCTTACGGATGGCCCACTCGGTGCGATCACCCTTTCCCAACGCCTGTACCAGCCGGATGTGCAGGGGAGATTCGCGGTTGACTGGGATAAAGTCATCAACGCTGAGCTGAACCTGACGACGCTGCAACGTCTCAATTCGCCCCCGGTATTCACCGCCCTGACCGTTGAACAGAGTGAGTGAATCGCCTCTTTTTAATCGCAACACGGTCACTGCATGGCGTGCGGTCTGCGGTGGCAATTCCAGGAGTGTGCCGACGGCAAGCGGCAGATCAACGTAAAGACGGATGTCACGCATGAGTTAGTTAAGGGCCTTGACCGGTCAAACCTGATACAGGTCGCCGATTTACAATCAGGACTGCTGGTCAGGATCGGACAGGCCCAGCTCATTCCAGAGACGCTGACAAGGTTCCAGCCGATTCATGCTGTAAAAGTGTAATCCCGGAGCGCCCTGATCGAGTAACCGCTGGCAAAGCTGCAGGGTCACCTCGTGACCAAAATCGCGCAGTGCCGCCATGTCGTCCCCAAACGCCTCCAGCTTACGCCGAATCCAGCGCGGAATTTCCGCGCCGCAGGCATCGGAAAACCGGGCCAGCTGGGTGTAGTTGGTAATCGGCATCACGCCGGGTACCACCGGTAGGTCCACCCCCAGTTTTTCGATACTATCGACAAAGCCAAAATAGGCATCGGCGTTGTAGAAATACTGGGTGATAGCTGCGTCCGCACCCGCATCGACCTTGCGCTTAAAGTTCAGTAGATCCGCCTCGGCGTTGTCCGATTGCGGATGAAACTCGGGATAAGCGGCCACTTCAATGTGAAATTCGTCTCCCCACTGCTCCCGCAGAAAGGCAACCAGATCATTGGCATAGGAAAAATCACCGCCACCGTAACCGGCCCCCGAAGGGAGATCACCGCGCAGGGCAACCAGGTTTTTCACGCCCATCTGGCGATAACCGTCAACCAGGTCGATGATTTCCTGACGAGTGGAACCGACACAGGAGAGATGCGGCGCCACCGGCACGGCACCTTCGTTACTGATTTCACGAACCGTTTCGATAGTACCGTCGCGGGTACTGCCGCCGGCACCAAAAGTCACCGAAAAATAGTCTGGGCGAAGTTCAGCGAACTGCTTGCGTACCGAGCGAACCTTATCGGCGCCCTCTGCTGTTTTGGTTGGAAAGAACTCCAGACTAAACCGGCGCTCTAGCCCCTGCTGGCTTTTCATCAATCGTTAGTAGCGGTAATGTTCGGGCTTGTAGGGACCTTCTACCGGCAACGACAGGTACTTTGCCTGCTCCGGCGAGAGCGCAGTCAACTCGACGCCCAGCTGCTCGAGGTGGCTACGGGCCACCTTTTCGTCGAGGTGCTTGGGCAAAACATAAACTTCATTTTTATAGTTTGCGGAATTCTGCCAAAGCTCGATCTGCGCCAACACCTGATTGGTAAAGGAGTTGGACATGACAAAGCTCGGGTGGCCAGTGGCACAACCGAGATTCACCAACCGCCCCTCGGCCAGCAAAATAATTCGTTTGCCGTCAGGGAAAATCACATGATCGACCTGAGGCTTAATGTTCTCCCAGGTGTAACCACGCAAGGAGGCGATATCGATTTCAGAGTCGAAGTGACCGATGTTGCAGATGATCGCCTGGCTTTTCATCGCCAGCATATGGTCATGGGTGATGACATCGATATTGCCAGTGGTGGTGACAAAAATGTTGCCCTGGCTAGCGGCGGTTTCCATGGTCACCACGCGGTAGCCTTCCATCGCTGCCTGCAATGCGCAAATTGGATCAATTTCGGTCACCCACACGGTGGCACCCAGACCCCGCAATGACTGTGCACAGCCTTTACCGACGTCACCGTAACCACAAACGACCGCAATCTTGCCGGCAATCATCACGTCGGTAGCACGCTTGATGCCATCGACCAGCGATTCACGACAACCGTAGAGGTTGTCGAATTTGGATTTGGTCACCGAGTCATTGACGTTGATAGCCGGGACTTTAAGGCTGCCCTCTTTCATCATTTCATAGAGACGGTGGACGCCGGTGGTCGTCTCTTCGGACAGGCCGCGAACGTCATCAAGCAATTCGGGGAACTGCTCATGCATCATTTTGGTCAGGTCACCACCATCATCAAGGATGATGTTCGGCCGCCAGCCGTTAGGCCCAACAATGGTCTGCTCGATACACCAGTCAAATTCTTCCTCGTTCATCCCTTTCCAGGCAAACACCGGAATTCCGGCGGCGGCCATGGCAGCAGCAGCATGATCCTGGGTAGAGAATATATTGCAGGAAGACCAGCGCACTTCGGCACCCAATGCGGTAAGGGTTTCGATCAGCACTGCCGTTTGAATAGTCATGTGCAGGCAACCGACGATACGGGCGCCTTTTAGCGGCTGCGCATCACCGTATTCGGCTCGCAATGCCATCAAACCCGGCATTTCGCTCTCAGCGATGGCCGTCTCTTTACGACCCCACTCGGCCAGGCCGATGTCGGCAATACGATAATCAGCCTTGTCGGCGTCAATTGGGGCGATGGAACTCATTGTTGTGTTCTCCAGTGATTCGAAAATTCAGGGTTGCCAGGGTCATGCCCTGGAGACAATCAGGCGGCAGAGGGGATATCGCCACTCAGGCCGGCAGCTTCGCGCAGCGCCTGCGCCTTGTCCGTGCGTTCCCAGGTCAGTTCTTTTTCAGTGCGGCCAAAATGGCCGTAGGCTGCTGTCTGGCCGTAAATCGGTCTTAACAGATCCAGCATCAGCACGATCCCTTTCGGGCGCAGATCAAAATGCTCTTCAATTAATTCGACGATACGGTGCTCCGCAATGTTGCCGGTGCCAAAAGTCTCGACGGATATCGACGTGGGCCGGGCCACACCGATCGCGTAGGAGACCTGAATTTCGCAGCGATCCGCGATGCCTGCGGCAACAATATTTTTTGCCACATAGCGACTGGCATAAGCCGCTGAACGATCTACCTTGGACGGGTCCTTGCCAGAAAAAGCACCGCCGCCGTGGCGGGCCATGCCGCCGTAGGTATCGACGATGATTTTTCGGCCGGTGAGGCCACAATCACCCACCGGGCCACCGATCACAAACTTACCCGTGGGATTAATCAGGTACTGGGTCGATTCAGAAAGCCAGTGGCTGGGTAGCACCGGGGCAATGATTTCTTCGCGCACAGCCTCTACCAGATCGGCATGCTCAATCGATTCGTCATGCTGGGTCGAGAGCACTACCGCATCAATACCAACGGGTTTTCCATCCTCGTAACGAAACGTCACCTGGCTTTTGGCATCCGGGCGTAACCACGCCAGCTTGCCGCTGTTACGCACTTCTGCCTGCTGTTTAACCAGTCGATGGGCATAGGTCACCGGGGCCGGCATGAACACATCGGTTTCATTCGAGGCGTAACCAAACATCAGCCCCTGGTCGCCAGCACCCTGCTCAAGATCCAGCCCTTCGCCTTCGTTGACACCCTGGGCAATATCGTCCGACTGCTTGTCGATCGCAGTCAGTACCGCGCAGGAACGATAATCGAAACCCAGTTCGGAAGAGTTGTAACCAATACGCTTAATCGTGTCGCGGGCAATCTGCTGGTAATCCACAATTGCATTGGAGGTGATTTCGCCCGATACCACCACCAGACCGGTGTTCACCAGGGTTTCACAGGCGACTCGCGATTTAGGGTCGTCTTTGAGGAGCGCGTCGAGGATGGCATCGGAAATTTGATCCGCAACCTTATCAGGGTGACCTTCGGATACCGACTCGGAAGTAAAGAGATATTGTTGAGTCATGCGTTGAATTCCATCAGTAATTGAATACGTAAACCAGCAGATAACCCTGGAGCATGAACCAGGTCAACAGGGAAACAGGCGGGTGCACATTTAACCACGCTATCGGCTCGACTGCACCACATGCAGCCCTTCATCCGTCGCTAGCCAGTCCAGCGTCACATCCCAGGGTTGTCTGTCTATCCTTTCGACAACCTGAAACGAATAACCCACGCCCATCAACACCGGCCCCACCGCCCGGCCGGCAATGTTTTGCAACGTCCGGTCATAGTAACCGCCGCCCATACCGAGACGATTACCCAGCCGATCCATGGCCACCAGTGGCATGATCAACAAATCAAGCTGCGCTGCCTTCAACAATTTCCCAGCTGCCGGAGCAGGCTCAGGGATACCAAACCGGTTGTTAACCAGTTTGACCTGTCGGCTATAGGGGGCAAACCGTAATTGCCCTCGCCGAGCAGTGGTTAAAACTGGCAGGTAGAGGTGCTTACCCATGTTCCAGCTTCGCGCAACCAGTGGCGCAGGATCAATTTCACCATCCGCCGGCCAGTAAAGCGCTATTTTTTTTGCACGTTTATAAGCAGGGCAGGCAGCAATGACTCTATCGAGCTCACTAGCCGCTTTTCGTCGTTGCAGGGGAGCAAGATTGCGCCGCAACGCTCGAATATGGCGACGCACTGATTGTCGCGAATCAACCGGAAGCAATTGAGACTTCACCGCCATCCTGCCGCGAATGGGAAAGGTCGCAGAACCCGATAACGACAGGGATCAAAACACGTAACACGGAGAGATAAAACAGTCTGCAGGCATTACTAAAAGAAAGGGCGGCACCCACCATTAGCGCCGTGGCAGAGCTCGATCTTGAACCCAAAATAAAGGGTGGGGACGGATGCAGGCAAATCAGGCTTCCTGAACAATCCAGGCTTGCACACCATTGACCGTTTAGTCCCCTATCGAACAAAAAGTGGTTCAAGAATTACGTTTCTGCTCTCGAACACCACAGTGGGTACCATTACTCAATATTATCGCCTGCCATTATCTACTCTTTAGCAGCCAATAGGAAATTAGCATCGGCTGTCCGTCACTCCGCCAGGCCCTAACCGGGTTGGGGTGTCGGATCCGTGCCAACAAGCGCTCCCTCGATACGCTGCTGCATCCGGGCCACGCGACTCAGGCTCTGCTCAAAATGACTATTAGCCACATTGGCCGTTAGCAGGTCATTGGCAATATTCAGCACCGCCAGCACCAGTAACCGCTCGGTCCCTAACACCTTATTACTATCCCGTATTTCCAGCAGCTTCTGATTGGCGTAGTGGGCAGCGGCCCGTAACTGTTCGCGCTCACTCGGCTCGCAGGCAATCACATACTCCTGACCCAGAATTTTTACCGGAATACTCTGCTGCTCCGCCGCCATCAATCACGCTCCATCACTTTCAGTCGGGAAATCATCGCCTCTACCCGTGAACGTGCCGTTTCGGTCTTTTCTATTAACCGGGCGCGCTCAACCAGCAGCCCCTGATGCTGCTTCCGCAGGGTGTCGTTTTCACTACTAAGGGTGTCAATC
Source organism: uncultured Gammaproteobacteria bacterium (assembly GCA_913060775.1). Taxonomy (GTDB): domain Bacteria; phylum Pseudomonadota; class Gammaproteobacteria; order Immundisolibacterales; family Immundisolibacteraceae; genus QNFC01. The sequence continues at coordinate 23,311 of CAJXVN010000007.1, forward strand.
TGCTTAACCAGCGCATCGATCTGTTGCTCCAGATGGTCCAGGTCAAGAGAGTCGACAGGAGTTTTGGTGGAACCACTCATAACAGACCTCGGTTAAACGGCGCTGGCATTAATCGGTACCTGCAATTATTCACAGAACCCCAACTTAAACCAGCAGTTATTCGAACAATGCAGGAGCTTATCGCCGCCAATGTTAGAATTTGTCGCATCTCACCCCTGCCCAACGAGGCCATTTTAGCAAGCAGCAGACGCTGCGATCTACGGATACCCACCGACTATGCAAGACACCGAATACGAGTCCATTCTGCACCAGTGGTTGGGAATGGTTACTTCTGCAGAACTGGCTGAGATCGATGGGTTTGTATGCGGTCTGGTCTCCCGTCAGGGTGCGCCACAGCAGCTTTGTGAATTATTATTTGCGGATGACGCTGCCACCGCTGATCGACTTGAACAGTGTCGGCAGGCCATGGAACTGCGACACCAGCAGATAGCAACATTCGGCGATGTATTTGAACCCCTGATTGAGGGTGACGATAGTCCACTCGCCCTACAGGCGGCCTCCTTAGCCACCTGGTGTTACGGGTTTTTAGCTACGCTGGGCGACGAACAGGGGCTGCGCGAGTATCTCTCCGACGAAAGCTTTGAGTCGCTTCAGGATATTCAGGCTATCCGTGAACTCGATACCGAAGAACTAAATCGCGACGACGAAGCGGCTTTTAGCGAAGTCTACGAATACGTCAGGGTGGCGGTGAGCCTGATATTCACCGACCTGGCTGCGGCCAGCTTTATCGAAGAAGACGAAACCCTGCACTAAGTCAGTCCCTCCCTTTCAGGCCTCAAACCCATGAAAAAAAGCGAATTTACCCGCCGCCGCCGTAAACTTCTGGCAGAGCTTCAGGACGGTGTAGCAATCGTCAACACCAATCCTCACCACCACCGCAATCGGGACACCCAATTCCCGTTTCGCCCGGATAGCGATTTTTATTACCTCACCGGCTTTGCTGAGCCGGAAGCCGTCGCCGTTCTGATTCCTGGTCGCGCAGAGGGTGAGTTTGTACTCTTTTGCCGGCCTAAAGACCCCCTGCGGGAAACCTGGGACGGCCGACGCGCCGGTCAGGCCGGCGCCTGCAAAGATTACGGTGCTGACCAGGCGTTCGACATTGCTGATCTTGACCAGCAAATGCCAGAACTACTCAAAGACCGCCAACGAATCTACTACAGCATTGGCAAACAGTCAGAGTTCGATAATCGAGTAATGTCCTGGGTTAACGAGCTGCGCAACCAGGCCCGCGCCGGCGTTAATACCCCGAGTGAATTCATCACGCTTGACCATCTGCTGCACGAACACCGGTTGTTTAAAAGCAAGGCGGAGATAGAGCAGATGCGCACCGCGGGGAAAATCTCCGCCAGCGCCCACGTCCGCGCCATGCAGACCTGCAAACCCGGGATGATGGAATATCAGCTCGAAGCTGAAATGCAGCACGAGTTCATCCGCAATGGCGCCCGTTGGCCTGCCTATAATTTCATTATCGGTGGCGGTGCCAATGGCTGCATTCTTCATTACGGTGAGAATGACCAGAAACTGCGCGACGGCGACCTGGTGCTGATCGACGCCGGGGCCGAATACGATTACTACGCGGGGGATATCACCCGCACTTTCCCCATCAATGGTCGTTTTAGTGACGACCAACGCACCCTCTACAACCTGGTGCTCGATGCACAGACCGCCGCCATCGCAGCAGTCGCCCCTGGTAATCACTGGGACCAGCCTCACGTTGCCGCGCAAACGGTGATTATCAATGGCTTATTGGAGCTCAGCATTCTTCAGGGCACGCTGGAAGAGCAGCTTGAAAGCGGTGACTTCAAACGGTTTTTCATGCATCGAACAGGGCACTGGCTGGGCATGGATGTCCACGACGTGGGTGACTATAAAATAGACGACCAGTGGCGGCTGCTGGAACCGGGAATGGTCACCACGGTGGAGCCGGGTATTTACATTGCAGCCGGCAGCGAGGGCGTGGACGAACGCTGGTGGGACATCGGTATCCGTATTGAAGACGACGCGGTGGTCACCAAAACCGGCTGCGAAATTCTCACTGCCGATGTACCAAAAAGCATTGACGATATCGAAGCACTGATGCGGAGCAATGGATAACTTCGATCTGGTGATCGCTGGCGGCGGGCCGGTGGCCGGGGTACTGGCCGCGCTGCTGGCCGACACCCCCTGGAACACCGCGATCATTAAACCGGCCGCGCCGACCATCGGCAACCGCGCCATCGCGCTGAACCACAGCTCCCGGCAAATTTTACAATCACTGGGTATCTGGGATCAGGTCGCCAGCAACGCCAGCGAGATCACCCGGATCGAAGTGTCCCGCCGAGGGGAACCGGGGAAAACCCACCTGAATGCCGACGATTTGGGCGATCATCAACTCGGTTGGGTGGTACCCGAACGCACCCTTCTGGCGGCGATCAACCAAAGCCAGCAAAACGCTCCCAACCTAACGACGATTACAGCAACCATCGACGGCATCGATCAAACCGATGCAGCGATTGCCCCCCGGTTGAATACTGCCGCCACAATCTCCGCCCGTCTGGCCATCGGCGCCGATGGGTTTAACTCTGGCTTACGCCGACTGGCAGGCGTTCAGTTCCGTGACTACGATTTTAAATCCTCAGCCACCAGCGCAACGGTTACCACTACCCAGCCTCACCAACAGCGTGCCTGGGAGTGCTTTACCGACAGTGGACCCATTGCCCTGTTACCGCTGGCCGACCCCCACCGCTACTCATTAGTCTGGTGCGCTGACAGCGCTGATGCCGAAGCGCTTCTACACAGCAACGAGGACGATTTTCTTGCCACACTGCGCCAGGCCTTTGGAACCCGGGCAGGCGATTTCTCTGACGTTTCCGAACGCGAACTCTTTCCACTCGTTCAGCGCACCTGCCGATCGCCCCGGTCGGACCGACTCCTGCTCATTGGCAGTGCGGCCCGCCACCTGCACCCGGTCGGCGGTCAGGGTCTAAACCTGGCGCTACGAGATGTTGCGGTACTGGCCGACTTACTGGCCCAGATCGCTCGCGAACAGGGCGATCCCGGCACCCCGTCGCTGTTGTCGCACTACTGCCAGCTAAGGCGCAACGACTGGCGAACAACGGAACAATTTTCACGCCATTGCCCCAGCCTGTTCGCTCGATCGGGAACGCCTCTAACGGTGGGTCGTAATCTGGCACTGACCGCGCTGGAACTGCTTCCACCATTGCGACGACTGTTCGTTCGTCGCGCCGCCGGACAGCTCAGTTTCCGTGCAACTGCCCGACATTCCCGGGACCAGTAACCATGAGCCTGGATTACGACATTATCATCGCCGGTGCTGGCATAACCGGCAGCACACTGGCGAGAGCACTGGCTCCCAGCGGGTTGCGCCTGGCGCTGATTGACCCGGCCCCTGATGCCTTCAAGACAGCGCCGGCCAGCGCCCTAAATCGGCAACGATTCAGCGCTATCTATGGCGGCCAGATTAACGCCCTGCAACGGCTTGATAGCTGGCCTGAAACGGACGACCGAAGCGGCCAGGAGTTTCAGCGTATGCATATCTGGGAAAGCCAGAACCGCGCTGCCATTGCTTTCGACAGCACAACCCTAGGACAAACCAGACTCGGCGCAGTGATCGGGAATGAGCAACTGGTTAGCGCACTTCACAGCAGCATCGATTCAACCCGGGCTACCAAAATAAACCGTGGCATCAGTGCAATAAGCTGGCCCAGTCCAGGCGCAGTGTCTGTGGTCCTGGATAACGGTGAGCAGCTCAGCACCCGGCTACTGGTCGCCGCCGATGGCACTAACTCAAACATACGTCAGCAGTCCCGGATTGACATCGACCGCCGGGATTATCACCAGCACGCAGTGGTGGCCACCGTAAAGCCGGCCCGTCATCACAACCAGACTGCCTGGCAAAAGTTTCTGCCGAGCGGGCCAGTGGCCTTTCTACCCCTGGCTGACGGCTACTGCTCGATAGTCTGGTCAACCGACTCTGAACATGCCACAGCACTGGTTAGCCAGAGCGATGAGCAATTTTGTGAACAACTCGGGGACGCGATTAATGGTCAACTCGGTGTGATCAAAGAGAGCTCCATGCGCTTTAAATTCCCACTCTTCCGCCAACAGGCGCGACGCTATTGCGCTGATCGAATTGCGCTAATCGGTGATGCGGCCCATCGGATTCACCCCCTGGCCGGCATGGGTGCCAACCTGGGGATTACTGATGCGCTGGCCCTGGCTGAACTCATAAACAGCCACAGTAGTGACCCGGGCAATTCGGCGCTGTTAGCCAACTATGACCGGTGGCGGCGCAGTGGCGTCAATAGCTACCTGGCGGCACAGGAGCTGCTAAGTAGCTGCTATCGCTGGTCTGCTGGCAGCGCCCTGCGTGGTCTGGGGGTATCTCTCCTTAACCGGAGCGTATTGGTAAAACCTGAACTGCTCAGGCAAACCATCGGCCTGACTGGCAATCTGCCGCAGTTGATGAAATTGCGTTAGCTCGCCAGCTGCTGGTCCAGCGCTTCAATGAGTAATCCCCCAACCTGGTCCAATGACGGCGCGGCGTCTTCAATCTGGTCGGCAAGTTGGGTCACCGCCAGCCCCGCATAACCACAGGGGTTAATGCGGTTAAAGGGGCTCAGATCCATATCCACATTTAAACTGAGTCCGTGATAGCTGCAACCACGCCTGACTCGCAAACCCAGGGCAGCAATTTTGGCGTCTGCCACGTAGATTCCCGGCGCGCCGCAACGCCGCTCAGCGGCCACCCCATAATGGCCCAGACAATCAATCAGCGCCTGTTCGATGGTGTATACCAGCCCTTTCACCCCGATTCCGCGGCGACGGATATCCAGTAGCAGATAGCAGATTAGCTGGCCCGGGCCATGGTAGGTGATCTGGCCGCCGCGATCGCTCTGCACGACTGGAATATTACCCGCATCAAGCAGGTGTTCTGCCTGCCCGTTAACTCCCTGGGTAAACACCGGGTGATGCTGAAGCAACCAGAGCTCGTCCGCCGCATCGACAGCACGATCCGCATTAAACTGCTGCATCTGCTGGTGAGTTTGCGAATAATCCTGCAAACCCTCAAACCAGCGAACTTCCAGCCGCGGAGGTGGCTCCTGCCGGCTATCCATCTCAGCCAGCCGCACCTTTTCTCAGCTGAGCTATCTCCGCCTGATACGCCTGCCAGATAGCATGCCAGACAGGCCCCGGCGTACCCTCGCCAACCGCCACGTCGTCGAGCCGAGTTACCGGCAAAATACCTTTGGTAGAACTACTGATACAGATCTCATCGGCGCGACGGAGCTGCTGCTCACTAACGGAACGCTCGGCAACCGGAATATTTTGCTGCCGTGCCAGTTGTAATATCCGTTCGCGGGTTATGCCATGCAGTAACTGCTCGCCAGCGGTTGGCGTGAGAAGCTCACCTCTGACCACCACAAACGCATTGCTGGCAGAACCCTCGGTAAGCAAACCATCCCGCAGCAGCAGCGCCTCGTCAGCGCCCGCATCGACTGCCTGCTGGCGCAGCATTACATTGGCAATCAGTGAAGTAGTTTTTGCATGGCAGTAGTCCCAGCGAATATCCGCCGTCGTTATCGCCACCAGCCCCTGATCTAGCTGTTGATCAGAAGTTTCCGCCAACGGCCGACTCAGGCAAAAGACCGTCGGTTCGACATCGGGAAAAGCGTGATCCCGCGGCGCAACTCCGCGGGTCACCTGCAAATAGACTGACTGATCATGGTTACCGCAACGATCCACAAGCCCTTGAAGTAGGTCGCCCCACTGCTCATCACTGTAGGGATTACGAATCCGGGTAATCTCCAGGCTCCGCGCTAATCGCTGCAAATGAGATTGCAACAGAAACAGGTTGCCGCCGTAGGCGGGCACGACCTCGTAAACGGCATCGCCAAAAATAAATCCCCGGTCTAGCGCCGAGACCTTAGCCGCTGCCGGCGCCACGAACTCGCCATTGACCCAGGCCATTTCAAGCAGAGAATCACCCGCCGGCACCTGACTATTCAAACAGAGCGCCCACCCAGGCACCGAACTGCTGCATCAACGACCCTTCGGCCACCCCTTCCAGTGCCAGCAACGGCCGCTTCGCCAGCAACTTGCCATCCAGCGAAACCAGTAGTTCCCCCAGCTCGGTGCCGGCCACTACCGGCGCAGGAATGTTTCGGTCGATCTCTACCACCGCCGCCAGGTCCTGTTTGCGGCCGCGAGGCAGGGTTAATACCAGGTCATCGGAAATCCCGACCGCGACTGTCTCGACCGCACCGGCGTAAACCGGGGCTCGGCTGCGAACTTCACCGCCGCGATACAGGGTATGGACTTCAAAAAATCGAAATCCATAGTTAAGTAGGGTCTGGGTTTCCTCAAATCGCTTGGCATCACTTTTAGTACCAGTAACCACGCTGATCAGCCGCATGTTATCGCGCTCTGCCGAAGCCACCAGACAATAACCGGCCGCCTCGGTATGACCCGTTTTTAACCCATCAACCGAAGGATCGCGCCACAGCAGGCGGTTACGGTTGTGCTGGCGAATATCGTTAAAAGTGAACTCTTTCTGGCTGTAAAGCTGATAGCGGCCAGGAAACCGTCGATACATTTCCGTCGCCAGAATGGCCATGTCACGGGCGCTGGTGTAATGGTCGGCGGCAGGTAATCCGGTCGCATTCTTGAACTGACTATTGACCATACCCAACTGGGCAGCAGTGGCCGTCATTAGTTGCGCGAAAGCACCCTCGCTACCGGCAATATGTTCCGCCAGAGCCACACTGGCATCGTTACCAGACTGGACAATCATCCCGGTGACCAGATCGCCCACCCGAACCTGTTTGCCGACCTCCACAAACATCCGCGAGCCTTCTGTTTGCCAGGCGCGCTTGCTAATAGTTACCAGATCATCGTCTGAGATGCGCCCAGCGGCCAGCTCTTCAAAGACCAGAAATGCGGTCATTATTTTGGTCAGACTGGCCGGCTCTACCGGTGTATCCGCGTTACTGTCCACCAGCACCTGGCCGCTGGCAACGTCGAACAGAATATGACTGGTGGTTTCAAGAGAAGGCGCGGTGGGTATCGGCGCGGCAGCAGCCTGCAGTACCCAGAACATTAGCCCTATTCCAGCGAGAATTTTTTTCAACCATAAATTTGGCAACCGTAAGTTGCCGATTAACCCATCATTCATTTATTAATCACTTTAGTTCCAGAAAGGCCCAGGTCTCGCAGTCGGGCCAGCACCAGGGATTCAGTTTCAATCGACAGCGGCCCGACGTGTACCCGGTGCAGCGGTTGACCGTTCACTTCGACCGTGACCACTGCCACGGGTTCGATACCCGCCGCCAAAAGTTTTAACCGGACACTCGTTGCATTATCAAAATTGGCGAAAGCCCCGGCCTGATAATAGCCACCCGTATTGACCGTTTCCGGCATGGCAACGGCGGTGTCGGTTGTCGCTGTCATGGTTGCCGCAACGGGCAAGGCCACCACCTCGACCTGGGCGCGACCGACCTGGTCGATACCGAGTTTAACCGCCGCCGCATAGGAAAGGTCGATTACTCGCCCGGCACGAAAGGGACCTCGGTCATTGACCTTAACCGTCACCTGACGACCGTTTTCAAGATTCCTGACCAGGACATAACTGGGTAACGGCAGGGTTTTATGGGCGGCGGTCATGGCAAACATATCGTAGGGCTCACCGGTGGCGGTAGGGTTGCCATGAAACGCCTTGCCATACCAGGAAGCCACTCCGCGCTCACGGAAACCCTGGTTATCTGCCAGCGGCACGTAGCGAACACCCTCGATCACGTAGGGGCGCCGACAGCCGCGACAAGGGTTTTCCAGCCTGGGCACAGCATCCGGCACCGCGTGCAGATCACCGTGGGCAAAATCGGGGGGTCCATCGACCGGTTTATGCTGATAAACGGCTGGCGCGCAGCCGCTCAGCAGGCTAATCAATCCAGCCACGCAAAGCAGTCGCGCACAGACCCTGCTCATCTAATACCTCTAGCGTTGCCGACCGGCGCGCAGCGATTCACTAAGCTGGAACACGGCCATCGCGTAAAGTGGGCTGTGGTTATACCGAGTGATGGCGTAAAAATTGTCGTAAGTAGCCACCATCGTATGGCCCCGCCGTTGCCCGAGGGCAATCACCGCTGCCTGACGCTGCTGGTCCACCTTGCTGTCGGCCGGCCAGGTCACCCCGAGCGAACGCAGTTCACTGACCGCGGAGTGAGGCTTATAACCCCGCTCGAGCAGTGAATCATCGCTCTGATAGGGATAGTCAACATAGTGCAGCACTGGCTCGCCGCGTTGCCAACCGTGTTCGGCCAGATAGTTACCCACACTGCCAATGGCATCGGCCACATTGTTAACCAGGTCGCGCCGACCATCACCGTCAAAATCAACGGCATAGTGCTGGAACTGTCTCTTATACACATCTGACGCTGCCGACGAAGAGGATAGTGTA